>CANRCE010000006.1 GCA_947629035.1 uncultured Bacilli bacterium
TTATAAATATAAAATAAATTTTGTTCAAGTTTTCATGACTATGTGTGCCTTGAACAAAGTGAAAGGAATGTGTGGTTTATATGAAAATAAGAAATATTGCAATAATAGCCCATGTCGATCACGGTAAAACAACTTTGGTTGATCAATTACTAAAAAAATCTGGAACGTTTAGAGACAATGAACAAATTGAAGAAAGAGTTATGGATAGTAATGATATCGAAAGAGAAAGAGGAATTACTATTTTAGCTAAAACAACTGCTATTAATTATAAAGATTATCGAATTAATATATTAGATACACCAGGACATGCTGATTTTGGTGGCGAAGTAGAAAGAATTATGAATATGGTCGATGGAGTATTACTTTTAGTTGATGCATACGAAGGAACAATGCCCCAAACACGATTTGTTTTAAAAAAAGCTTTAGAAGCAAATGTAAAACCAATTGTAGTAATTAATAAAGTTGATAAATCAACAGCTCGTGTTGAAAAAGTATTAGATGAAGTTATAGATTTGTTTATTGAACTTGGTGCAACTGATGAACAATTAGATTTTAAAGTAGCCTATGTATCTGCCTTAAACGGAACATCAAGTTTAAGTCCTGATATTAGTACTCAAGAAGAATCATATGATAAGATTTTTGATTTAATCATCGATGAAATACCAGAACCTAACGTTAATATAAATGGTAATTTACAATTTCAACCTGCGTTATTAGACTATAATGAGTTTGTAGGAAGAATTGGCATTGGTCGAGTAAAATCAGGTAAAATTAAAGTTAATGAAATGGTATCTTGTATTAGATTAGATGGTACGATAAAACAATTTAGAATTCAAAAACTATTTGGCTTTTTAGGTCTAAAACGTATTGAAATAAATGAAGCCCAAGCAGGAGATATAGTAGCTATTGCAGGCCTTAGTGATATTTCTGTTGGCGAAACTGTTTGTGATATTGGTCATGAAGAAGCCTTACCTATATTAAGAATCGATGAACCAACTTTAAAAATGACCTTTATGACTAATGATAGTCCTTTCGTAGGATTAGATGGAAAATTAATAACAGCTTCTAAAATAGGAGAAAGATTATTTAGAGAAACACAAAAAGATGTAAGCTTAAGAGTTGAACAATCAGGTAATGAGTCATGGGTTGTATCCGGACGAGGAGAATTACATCTATCAATCTTGATTGAAAATATGCGAAGAGAGGGATATGAACTTCAAGTATCAAAACCAGCTGTTATTATCAAAGAAATTGATGGAATTAAATATGAGCCATATGAAGATGTTCAAATCGAAGTACCAGATGAATATGTAGGTAATGTCATTGAAGCTTTAGGTTTACGTGGCGCAAAAATGGATAACATGACAAATATTAATAATCTAGTAAGATTAAATTATACGATACCATCAAGAGGATTAATAGGATTTAGTACTGATTTCATGACCATGACTAAAGGATATGGCATTATTAATCATACTTTTAAGGAATACATGCCACAAGAATCCATCGAAGTTGGAGAAAGAAAACTAGGAGTTTTAGTCTCAATGGAAAATGGAAAAGCGACAGCTTATGCCCTAGGAAATCTTGAAGATCGAGGTACAATGTTTATTGAGCCAGGAACAGAAGTTTATGAGGGAATGATTGTTGGAGAATGCAATCGTGATAATGATTTAGCCATTAATGTAGTAAAAGGAAAACAACTAACTAATACTAGAGCAGCAGGTTCAGATCATACTGTCGTTTTAAAAAGACCAAGACCTCTTACTTTAGAATATTGTCTAGACTATATTAACTCTGATGAATTAGTTGAAATAACACCACATTTTATTAGACTTAGAAAAATGATTTTAAATACTGACCAAAGAAAAAAATTTGATGCCAAAAAAGCAGCCTAATTAGTAAATAAAGTTATAAAAAATGTAGACCTAAAACACGTCTACATTTTTTTATAAGTAAATAATAATAAAATATGAAAAAAAGCAAATAATAAGAATTTAAAATTATTAAAACTTTAAATAAAAATTTTAATATTGAATCTTATCTGAAGTAATAAATATATTAAAATAAAGTAAGTTGACTAGTTTCAGACATTCCTTCAAATAATCCTAATGCTCTCATTTTTTCTACAATAGTAGAAGATACTTTACATCTATTTTGAAAATCTTCAACTGAAATAAATGGATGTTTTTGAGCCTCTTCATAGATGCTTTTTGCTGCAATATCACCCAATCCATCAATAGTTCTAAATGGTGGTATTAATGTTTTATTATCTTCATCAATAACAAAATATCTATCTGATGAACGATATAAATTTAAATTACCAAATTTAAAACCACGTGCTGTCATTTCTAAAGCTGAATGTAAAACATCTAAAATACTATCTTCTTTATTAGTTCGATCGAAAGATTTATTATTTAATTCAATAATTCTATTTTTTATGGCATCATATCCTTTTATCATTGATTCAATATCAAAGTCAAAACACCTTATTGAAAAATATGAAGCATAGTAATTAATTGGTTGATACACTTTATACCAAGCTACACGGCAACACATCATGATATAAGCAGTTGCATGAGCTTTAGGAAACATGTATTCAATTCTATGACATGATTCAATATACCAATCAGGAATATTTTTTTCTTTCATCTTTGCTACCCAGGTTTTCCATGTTTCTGGATCCTTTTTTGGCTTTCCTTTACGGACAAATTCCATTATTTTAAACGAATCTAATGGTTCCATTCCCCAAGCCATTAAATTTACCATAATATCATCACGGCAACCAATTACGTCTTTAAATGGCACTACTTTGTTTTGAATTAATTCTTGAGCATTGTTTGCCCAAACATTGGTTCCGTGAGATAAACCTGATACTTTAACTAATTCACCAAAAGTACTAGGCTTTGTTTCGGTTAACATTGATATTACAAATCGAGTACCTGTTTCAGGTAAACCTAAAGATCCAGTTTCACACATAATTTGTTCAGCAGTTACTCCAAGAGCTTTTGGAGAAGAAAACAAACTAAAGACATTTTTATCATCCATTGGTATATCTTCGATGTTCATTTTACTTTTATCCATTAAAAATTTTAACATTGTAGGATCATCATGACCTAAAATATCCAATTTAAGTAAATTATCTTCGATAGAATGATATTCAAATTGAGTAGTACGCCATTTACTTGTCGTATCTTCAGCAGGATATTGAAATGGTGTGAAATCAAAGACATCCATATACCCTGGTACTACCACTATTCCTCCAGGATGCTGTCCTGTAGTTCGTTTTACACCAGTACAGCCAATAGCTAATCTTTCAATTTCAGCATTTCTAACATTGGTAATTCCTTTATCCTCAAAATAACCTTTAACAAATCCAAAGGCTGTTTTTTCGGCAACAGTACCTACTGTTCCTGCCCGATAAACATAGTCTTCACCAAATAACACTTTGGTATATTCATGAGCTTGTGATTGATATTCAGAAGAAAAATTTAAATCAATATCTGGGACTTTATCAGCATTAAAACCCAAGAATGTTTCAAATGGTATGTCTTGACCATCTTTATTCATTTTGCATCCACATTCACACATTCTATCTGGCAAATCATATCCTGATGGATATTCATGACTTAATATTTTTCCATCAATTTCAAATAAAGTTTTGTGACATTTAGGACATACATAGTGAGCTGGCAGAGGATTTACTTCAGTAATTCCAAGCATCGTTGCAACAAGTGATGAACCAACTGAACCACGACTTCCTACGATATAACCATCATCATTAGATTTTTTAACTAATTTTTGAGCAATTAAATAAATAACATCATAATGTCCACCAATAATACCATTTAATTCTCGCTCCAATCTATTTGAAATCAATTCTGGCAAATTTTCTCCATATAATGATTTTGCTTTTTCATAAACTAATTCTTTTACTGTTTCTTCCGAATTTTCAATTTTAGGAGCAAAAGGATGACCTCCCGTATCTCTAATTACTTCAATAACATCACACATGTCAGCAATTTTATTAGTATTAGTAACAACAATTTCATATGCTAAATCTTTACCTAAAAATTCAAAACTTTCTAGCATTTCATCTGTTGTTCTAAAATGCATCGAAGGAACATTAGTAATATTTTTACGATTAAGTGGATGACGTCCTCCTCCTGGTACTTTTTGATTTATAATGATTTCACGATATATCTTATCTTGTTCTGTTAAATGATGGACATCCCCTGTTGCTACAACAATAATTCCTGCTTCTTTAGCAACTCTTACTATTTTTCTTATGTGATCTATT
The DNA here is from genome assembly GCA_947629035.1 of uncultured Bacilli bacterium. Taxonomy (GTDB): domain Bacteria; phylum Bacillota_I; class Bacilli_A; order RF39; family UBA660; genus CANRCE01. Next base: position 4,298 of record CANRCE010000006.1, read on the forward strand.
AACTCTTGCCTATTAGGAAAATCCCCCATTTGAAGTAAATGATCATAAACTTCGATTGGTTGAACTTCAATATAATCATAAAATTTCATAATGTTAGTTAATTCTTCATCTGATTTACTTCTTGCTAAATCAAAGATTTCTCCATTGACACAGCCACTTCCTATAAGTATTCCCTCTCTTAATTCTTGTAATTTACTTCTTAAAATTCTAGGAGTTTTATAATAATAAGTTGTATTAGCATATGATACTATTTTAAAAAGATTTTTTAAGCCAATTTGATTTTGCGCAATAAGGTTAAAATGATAGACGTTTCCTAAAGTATGCAATTCATCTTTATTAACCATAGCATTTAAGTCACACATTTTTTCAATATTTCTGTTTCTTAATTCTTTTAACATTTTATGTAAAACATAAGCTGTCCCCTCAGCATCGTAATCTGCTCTATGATGCGCATCCTCATCAAATTCTACATTATATCTTTTTACTAAAGCTGAAAGAGAATGTTTATTAATTCCAGGATTCATTGCCCTATCTAACTCTAATGTATCTATAACAGGATTTGTAAATTGACCTAAATTATATTTTTGATAAGCCATTTCTAAAAATGAAACATCAAATTTAGCATTATGAGCAACCATTGGTAAATCTCCAAACCACTCTATAAACCTTTTTACAGCATTCTCTTCATTATCTTTTCCTTCCAACATTTCATCGGTAATATGCGTCAATTCTACGATTTTACTATCTAATTTTCGATTAGGATTTACTAGTTCGTCAAATCGATCGATAATTTCTCCATTTAATATTTTTACAGCTCCAATTTCGATAATACTATCTTTACCACCAGCGTTTAATCCTGTTGTTTCAAAGTCAAAAACAACATAAGTATTATCTAATAATACACTATCATTTTCTCTTAAACAAATATCTATATTATCATCTACTAAACTAAGCTCACATCCATATAATACCTTAATATCTTTTGCCATTTTAAAAGCTTCTGGAAATGATTGCAAAGCATTATGATCAGTAATGGCTATAGCTTTATGACCAAACTTAATTGCCTGTTTTATAAGATCTTTTGCACTTACTACACCATCCATTTGACTCATTAAGGTATGTGTATGTAATTCTACTCTTTTAACTTCAGCAGTATCCTGTTTTTCTTCAAATTTTGGTGCTTCAATTTGCTCTATATCTTTATATTTCGTCATAAATACCAATTCATTGGCAAATTTATCCATTTGAACCTTACCATAAAATTGATACCAATTTCCATCTTTTATTAAATCTTTAATGCGAATAAATTCTTCTTCATCTCTCGTAAATATTTTGGCATAGATGCTATCAGATGTATCTGTTAATTTTAAAGTTATTATTTTGTAACCACTTTTGGCTTCATAATAATCTTTACCATAGACTTGAGCATTTATAGTAACATTATCTGTTTCATATAAAATATCTTTTAATTTAATTACTTCATAATTCTTTTTAGCTTTATAATAATTTTTAGCTTTAGGTTCAACATTAATTTCTTTAGGCTTTACTATTGGTATTTCTTTAGTAATTTCTTCAGTTATTTGCTTTACCACTTTATTTTCATCTTCACTTATTAATACTATTTCTAATTCACCTTTAAAACCACTATTACAAAGTCTTTGATTTATTTCATTTTGATAAGTTATTAAACTAGCTTTTTCAACATTATTATAAGCATTTATAATAAACTTATTATTTTTATATTCTAATTTTCGATCATCAAAACTATTATATTTACTACTCTTTTTTATTAATTTTGTTAATATATCTTGCCAGTATTCTTCTAATAAGTCAGTATCTATGTTGTTAGCCTTTACTATAAGTTTAATGTTTTCAATATTAGAAAAAGCTGTTTTTAATTTGTCTTCCAAGGATAAATATATGCTACATGGTAATATAAAATCATTTTTTATAATAAAATCCCATTCTTTATTGTCATCATAAACAACTATTTTATCAATTTCTGCATTTTCTAAAGCTTCGATAATATCATCAGTTGCTTCAATTTTTGTTAATAACTTCTTTAATTTTTCCTGCATTTTATAATTCCTCCTTGATACTTTAAATCTGTAATTTTATTTTATAACATCAACTTTTAAATGTCAATAGCTATTAAACATTTGTTTGTTATTTTACTTATGCTTTTTTTTGCAAAATTACAATTAAATAATGATATTAATTTTTTAGTTTTGTTATATCATTTTTATATATATTTTTTAAACCCTAAATTAATCAAATTTTTTAAATATCATATTGTATTTCAAATTTAAATCAGCAAAACTAAAATTATTTACTTTTATCAAAAGATATGTTAAACTTAAAATAGTATTACATGGAGGTATTATATGAAAAACAAAAATAAAAATATTGCTATTATTATAATTATTATTTTAATTATTTTACTTTTTATTGTACTAATTAATCGTATAACAAACAAAAGTCAATTTTATGAACTAACCTATTCAGAGGTTATGGAAAAAATTAATAACAAAGATAGTTTTGTATTATGCATTACTAGTACTATTTGTTCACACTGTGAAGCTTATAAACCAAAACTTAAAAAAATTTCTAGTAGATATAATGTCGACATTTATTACATTGATATTAATTTAGCTAGTAAAGAAGAGCAAAAAGAATTTTCATCTTTATTGAGTTTTGATGGTACTACACCTACTACATTATTTCTTATAAATGGTGAAGAAACAACAACATCAAATCGTCTCATTGGTGAAGTAAGTATTGATAAAGTAGTAACTAAATTAAAAAGTAACGGTTTTATTAAATAAATATCGTTACTTTTCTTCTGTTATTAACCAATCTTCACCTTTAAAAGGTTCATATCTAAGTAAGTTAGGAAAATCCTGTTGTCTTAATACTTCATATAAAACAATGGCAACACAATTAGCCAAATTTAAACTTCTAACATTATCAGTCGTAGGAATACGACTACAACGATCTAAATATTTTCTTAATATTTCTTTAGGAATACCTGTACTTTCCTTTCCAAAAAAAAGATAAATATTTTTAGTTGTATCATGGTAATCAAAACTACTATGAGGTTTTTTACCATATCTTGTAAAGAAATAAAATTCGCCATCATTTTTACTTAAAAAATCATCAAAATCATAATATCTTTCATATACAAGATTATCAATATAATTTACACCACTTCTTTTTAATTCTTTATCGTTTAAGACAAATCCTAATGGCTCTATTAAATGAAGTTTAGCTCCAGTTGCAACACAAGTACGCATTATATTACCGGTATTTCCTGCAATTTCTGGCTCATATAATACGATATTTATCATTTTATCAATCCTTTTGTAGTCAAATAAACTTTTATTAAATCCAAATTATAATTATGAGACTTTATGTTGTAAATATCCTCAATTTCTCCATTTTTAAAAACTACAATACAAGGAACATCACTAATATAATTATCATTTATATTATATTTTGCTTTAGCTTCATTTAATTGTTTTTGATTATTATACACTTCTGTTAAATTAAGATATAACATATCATTTTTTAAAGAATATTCTTTTATCATATTTTTAAAAGATAATTCAAAATTTCTTATTTTTTCATTTTCTAAAACAGATACATAAACATAAGCATTTTTATTTTCTGAAATATAATTATCTAATTCATTATAGTTTATAACTTGTAAATATTTATTCATCATCGGATTATTTAATTTACTATCTTCATATGCCAAATGCCACATATAAAAATATACACATAAGATAATAGTAACTAATATTATAACTGCTAAAGTAATATAATTTTTTAAAGGTATATTTTTTTCTTTTTTCATTTATTTTCTTCCTCCATATTTTATTTTATCAGTTTATTTAGAAATTTACAACTAAATTTTTTATCAAAATTAAATTATACTGTCAATTTAATATTCAATTGTGATATAATAACGTAAAGGTGATTTTAATGAAACAAAATTATAGTATTTTATGCGATGAAATTATTAAAAATTTAAATACTACTCCAAATCTTTTATTACATAGTTGTTGTGCTCCTTGTAGTAGTTATGTAATAAGCTATCTTAGTGATTATTTCAATATAACTGTTCTTTATTATAATCCAAATATTAGTCCTAAAGAAGAATATGAAATTAGAAAAAAAGAACAAATTAGATTAATTGATGAATTAAAAACTAAAAATAAAGTTTCTTTTATTGATTGTGATTATGATAATGAAACATATGAAAAACAAATAAAAGGTCTTGAACAAGAAAAAGAAGGAGGTAAACGCTGTTATAAATGTTTTCTATTAAGGCTTGAAAAAACAGCAAGTTTAGCTCATGAATACAATTATGATTTTTTTACTACAACTCTATCTGTAAGTCCTTATAAAAACTCTTATGTTTTAAATGATATAGGTAACATGTTAGAAAAAAAATATAATGTGAAATGGCTTTATTCTGATTTTAAAAAGAAAGATGGCTATAAAAAATCAATAGAATTATCAAAAAAATATAATTTATATAGACAAAACTACTGTGGATGCATTTATTCTAAAAAAGAAACTATAAGTAATACGATGTAAATTCAATTTAAAAAACATCAATAACTTATAGTTTTATTTTAATATTCTCATAGCTAAAAAAATCATACTAGCTATTAACATAATAACTGAACAAGTTGCTAAAAAGATGTTAGTTGCAAAGCCTTGCATTTGTTTTTGTTTAATTAATCGCTGTTTAACTTTTCTACGAGCCTCTATCTCTTTAGTTAACATTGCTTCTTTCTCATATGTCATTTTAAATTTATCAGTTAACCAGTTGAAATAATCTTTTAATTTACTTTTCTCCTTTTTATTAGTATTTATAACTTCATCTGTATTCTCATCTACATTTTGGCAAATATGTGGATCTAAATTTATTTCATCAATTGATAAAAACATAACTTCTAATTCTTCATCAGACATAGTTTCTTTGCCTTGTATTTTTTGCTCTTCTTGTAATTCTAAAACTAATTTATCTATTTTAGTATCTTCTTCCACAGATTCTTCATTTTTAAATAAAGGAATAATCGTATCTGATACTTCTTCTTGCTGTTTTATGGTAGTAGATAATTGATTTGATTTTTCGTTTTTACTTCTAATTTTACCATAAAAGTCATTAACTTTTTTACAAATATTTTTACTAGTTGTAGCAACATAACTTTTCAAAACATCAATTTCAATAACTTGATCACCATCTTCGTATTCAAGTCTATCTAGTCTTTCCTTTATTACTATTTGAGTTGCTAATACAATATTATTTATAACTAATCCTAATTTAGTCATATATAAATAGATATCCTTAAATGAAATAAATCTAGTAAAATTATCAGCCAAATCTTTAGAAACATTAATTGATTCATTTGGAATAGTAACCTTATTAACAATGTCAGGATTTTTATTACCTGATATTTTTATATATTCATTAATATCAATTATATCTGCCATATTAAATCCTCCCTATAATGGTAATTTTATAATGTCTTTAACTATTTTATCTATTTTTTCTTTTTCCCTTTCATCTGTAATGTTTTTTAAAACATCTTTACCATCTTCATTTTTTAATAACTGAGATACAAAAATATTTACTGTATTTTCATCACGAACAATTGAATAAATTGCATATTCTTTTTTATCTACTTCAATTACCGTAATCAATGACGCTTCTCTTTCAATATTATTTTCATCTATAACTTTAAATGTTTTATTCATATTTTAGCCCCTTCTTCAATCATATTCTTTATTAAACTTATTATTTTTTTTCTCTCTAAAGGATTTTCAATAGATACAATTTTATCATAACCATTATTACCTTTTTCTAAATATGAAATTAAAATTTTACTTTCATCTTCATCATAATCCTCTACTGAATACATAATATACTTTTTAGGACTATTATTCACTTTAAAAACAGCAATAACATCACCATTTTTAAATTGCTTATTTTCAGTTAATACGTTAAAGCTCATACAAACGCCTCCTAGTATAACTTTAGTATACCATAGTTTCTTTACTTTAACAAGAAAAAAGACAAAAAATTGTCTTTTAGTTAGTTTCAATTAATCCATAATTTCCATCTTTTCTTTTATATAAAACGCATATTCTATTTGTTTCCATATCTTTATATATGAAAAATTCATGACCCAATAAATCCATTTCTAACATGGCCTCTTCTTCATCCATTGGTTTCATTTCAATTGTTTTTCTCTTTACTATTTTTTCATTACTTTCTTCATTTTCTTCATAATCATAATCAAAATTAAATTCTTTTATCTTATTATCAATATTTTGTTTTTTTAATCTTGTCTTATTTTTTCTTATTTGTCTTTCCAATTTATCTGTTACCAAGTCGATAGCAGCATATAAATCATCGTGTTCCTCTTCACTTCTTAATATAAATTTTGAAGTTGGAATTGTAACTTCAATAATTTGTCTGTTTCCTCTTACTTTAGCAAGGACATTAGCAGTTATATCACTTTCTTTAAAATATTTCTCTAGTCTTCCTAATTTATCTTCTACATAACCTTTAATGGCATCAGTAATTACCATCTTATCTCCACGAATATTGTATGTCATAAAATCGCTTCCTTTCTACAATACCATTTTACAATACTATATTTTAAAAGTCAATACTACTAAATTATTGATTTTCGACAATAAATTTTTTATGTATAAAAAAATATAAAGCATAACATAATATAAATAGAATATTCGCATATTCACTACAGAAAAATATTTAATTATTTTTCTTTTTTTGTTATAATTAATTTAGAAGGAGGCAAAAATGGATATCTTTTGCAAAATTATAAATAAAGAAGTAAATTCATATACTATCTATGAAGATGATATTGTTAAAGTATTTCTTGACGTAAATCAAAAACACAAAGGTCATACTTTGATTATACCTAAAAAACATTATGTAAACTTATTTGATATTGATACTGATACTTTAAATTATATTTTTAAAGTAGCTCGTAATATAGCTGTTTTATTAAAAGAAGCATTAAATTATGATGGTATCACTTTACTTCAAAATAATGATTATGGTCAAGAAGTAAAACACTTCCATCTTCATTTAATTCCAACATATGAAAAAGAAAATGAGAATTCTAATATCGAAGAAATATACAATATTATAAAAAGTAAATCATCGACAAGATGATTTTTTTTAAAGAAAAAACTATCCGAAGATAGTTTAAAAATATATTATAGAATACATGAACCTAATATAATTGCTAATAAAATATATAATACAATTATAATTAGAAATCCATTGCCACAACCACAAGAATTTCCTGTTGACATATTTTCACCTCCTAATTCTAAAGGACTATATCCAAGCTCCAAGTATAATTATTAATAAGATAAATAATACTAAAACAATAGCAGCAGATGAACCGTAATTTCCCATATTTCATTCCTCCTTTTTTTTCTTTTCACATTATTTTATGGAAAAATGATAAAAAGGTGAGTATTTAAGTTTAGAAACTTTTAGTTACTTTAAATTTATTAAATATTTTTAGGATATTAGCCTAAAATTATTGTATTTTTTTAATATTTTTGATATTATAATAAGTGTATTCAAGAAAGGAGATTGTAAAATGGGAAAAAGTTCTAATCGAAAGAATAATTCCAAAACAAACATGAAAAAAGAAGTTGAAGAGGGTAAAATTAGTAAGAACACAGAAAATGAAAAAATTTTGTTAAAAGATGAAAAAACTAAAAAAACAAAATATAATACCAGAAGCAAAGCATCTAAATTTTTTGATACAATAAATAGTAATCGAAAGACTATTTATGGATTTACAGCAGGTATTCTTCTTACTATTTTAGTTGTTATAATTATTTGGCCAGATAGAATTGCGACTTTAAAAGATGGTACACAACCAGTAGCTACTTTTAATGATAAAACAATAACTGCTGATGATTTATATAATGACATGAAAAATTATTATTCTGTAAGCTTATTACTTGATGGTGTTGATAGAGAATTACTTACAGATATTTATCCTTCTAATAAAGAAATGGAAGATGAAGTTAAGAATAATGCAGATTATTATCTACAATCATATGAAAGTTACTATGGTTATACTGAAGAACAATTTTTATCTAGAAATGGTTTTAAAAATCGTGAAGAATTTTTAGATTATTTGAGACTTGACTATCGAAGAAATAAATATTTTGAAGATTATACTAAAGGATTAATCAAAGATGAGGAAATTGAAAAATATTATAACGATAGTGTTTATGGTGATATTTCTACCCGTCATATTCTAGTTAGTGCCACTAGCAGTTCTACCGATGAAGAAAAAGAAAAAGCCTTAAATCTTGCTAAAGAAATAATTAATAAATTAAATGAAGGCAAAACTTTTGATGAAGTAAAAGATGAATATGCTGATTCTATTACTTATGAGGATTTAGGTTATCGTTCTTTTGATGCTAATCTAGAAGAAAATTACAAAAAAGAAATGCAAAACTTAAAAAATGGAGAATATTCTAAAACTCCAATTGAAACATCATATGGTTATCACATTGTATATCGTGTTGATCAAAAAGATAAACCTACTTTAGATGATGTAAAAGATAGCATTATTAATGTTTTAGTAAAAGAAAAGCAAAGTGCTGATACTAATCTTTACTATAAAGCTTTGATTAATTTAAGAAAAGAAGCTAATTTAGAATTTATTGATACTGTTATGGCTAAAAAATATGATGATTATATTGATGAATATAATTAAAATTTTCTAATTTAAAAATCTTCATTTAGAATAACCTAAACATAGGTAATCTAAAATGAAGATTTTTTTAATTTTTTATTTTTAATAATTTTACTAAATCATAAAGTTTATCTAATCTATTATTCCAATCATTATTAATTTCTTTAATTAATCTCTTTTTTGCATTAATTGGATCATCTTCTTCTTCATCAAAATAATCGTAATATAAATATTTAATTTTTATACTATCTTTTATATCAAGCTTTTTTAAATATTTTTCCAAATATGTTCTTTTTTCTTTTTCTATTCTTGGCATATTAACGATTTCTTTTTTTTGATTTTTAATATATATAATATCCGTTATTTCTATTTCTTCAGCTAAAGAGTTTACTTCTTCCTCCTCATCAAAAATTAAACAACTTCTTTTTATAACATTTCCTTGCTTGTCAAATAACAAACCTATACTTTCTTTAGTATTAGATATTAAACAACTTGTTCCTAAATTAGTTCTTGTATATGTTGATGTCATATTTTCAATTTGACAAATAAATTTATCTTCTAACTTGACATCATTATATTTTAAAAATAAATAGTCTTGGTCACTTACTCTAAATAAAGGTATTTTTCTAACATTAATAACATTATCATTTTTCTTCCACTCAAAGAATTCATAAATTTGAGGATTAAAGTTAACTACAATATCATAGATATAATTCATATTTGCATCTCTCCTTTTTAACCATAGATAATACCATTATTAAAAATCCAATTACACTATAATAACATTCAATTCTTCTAATAATAAAATTGACATAAAAGTTAAAATTATACCCTATAGTCATTAAATTCATATATAATATAATGTAAGTAAATCCTACAATCATTAAACCAAAACCAAGTAAAAAGAAAAAAATTCTTGTCATTACCTATCCCTCATTTAATATTATTCTAAATAAGAAATAAGTAAAACTAAGAATTTATTCAATACTTTTTTTATCATTAATTTCAACAGCATTTATTGATTCAAATCTTTTAGTTATTTTATCAGTAGTAACATGAATTGATTCAATATCTTTATTAACTGTTTCTATACTACGAGATAGTTTATCCCATCTATCTTTATACCTTGAAAATTCTACTCCTAATTTATTTAACTCATCATGAATTATTGATGCATATTTATCTCTTTCCATATTTTTTAAAATAACTTCTATTATAGTAAATGTTGATAAAAGGGTTGTCGGTGAAGTTAACCATACTCTTTTTTTATGTGCATATTCTACTAAATCAGTATGATAAGCATTAATTTCAGCAAATAAAGCCTCTGCTGGTAAAAACATTATTGCTTGATTAGAAGTAATACCTGGTATGATATATTTTTCACTTATATCATCAATATGTTTTTTGACATCTATTTTAAATCTTTTTAGAGCCATATCTCTTTGTTCTTGAGATAAATTTTTATCTACCATCATCTGATAATTTTCTAAAGGAAATTTTGAATCGATGGCAACAGTTCCTAATGGTTTAGGAGCAAATAATACAGCATCGGCAATCATTTTATTAGGAAAAGTATATTGCATTTGATATATTAAATCATTTTTTTCACCAAATACACTAGCTAAAATATGCATTAAATTTACTTCTCCAAATATACCCCGACTTTTTTTATCAGTCAATACACTTTGCAAGGAAATAATATCACTTGATAGACTATCTATTTTCTTTTGAGCTTCATCTATTTTAGATAATCTTTCTAAAACATTAGTAAAGGTTTTATTAGTTTTAGTAAAGTTTTCATCCAAACGTTCATTAACTTTATCATTTATTAAAGTTAATTTCTTTTCTATTTTTTCATTTAACTTATCAAAATTATCATTCATTGTCTTCATAAGTTCAATTTGAAAATTACTTAATTCTTTTACTGTATTAGTTTCTAATTTACCAAGTCTTTCAGTAATGTTAGATTCATTTACATTTTTTAATATTGAAATTATCACTAATATGATAATAATTATAAGTCCTCCAATTACAATATAATCCATATTCCATTTACCTTTCTTTAATATTAATTATTAACTCCATGTATAACCTGTGGAGTATCCATAGTAATGGCTTCAAAAACATAACCATTATCTTTTCCAAATTTAATAATATCCCGAAGTGCTGCTAAAGTTGCTTGCTTATTACTAGAATCATGCATCAAAACAACATTAGTCTTATTATAACTTAAATTGTTTACAACGTTATAATAAATTGCTTCTTTGCTATAAGCTGATCCAGCATCATCACTATCAATATTCCAATCAAAATAATGATAACCACGATTTGTAACTTCAGCTGTCAAATTACTCATAATACCATAACAATAATTTCTACTTACTGTATTAGAACTTCCTCCAGGAAATCTAATTATTTTAGATTCTATTCCAATAATATTTTTAACTTTATTGCTTATTCTATTTAAATCTTCAAAATAATTATTCATAGAAGAATAAATATAACTATAATCATGAGTTGCTGAATGAAGAGCGATGGTATGTCCTTCATCATAAGCTCTTTTTATTAAATAATCTAAAGAAGTTCCATGATCTAAAACAAAGAAAGTTGCCTTAATATTTTCTTCTTTTAAAATATCTAAAATATAAGGTGTGATATTGGAAGATGGTCCATCATCAAATGTTAAATATATTTTACCATTTCCATAGTATTTTGGTCTTTCAATTACTTTTACTATCCTATTAACAGAGCTTTTATTTCCACTTTTATCCTCTACATCATAAGTTATAGTATAAGTTCCAACCGTATTTATATCAACACTACCTTTTACTTCAACACTATCAGCTAAATCATCACAATTATCATTTACTTCATATCCACTTTCTTGATAATTTCCTCCCTTATAAATAGTTATATTACTACTTCCCTTTAATGTTATTACTGGTGCACTTACATCCTCATACACAAGAGCTCTTTCTTCTTTTGTTATATTGTTAGAACTATCAGATAAAATATAACTAATTTTATTATCACTATAATCAACTTTTATTTTTGAAGTTATATCACCATCATAGTTATCATAACCTTCATATCCCTCTTCTTCATATTTTTTATTAGGACAAACATTTACTGTTTTATTTCCTTTTAAAGTAATAATCGGAGCTATATCATCAATAACCTTTACGATTCTTTTTTTATTTATATTATAAAATAAATAATTCAATTTATAATTAACTTGATATTGACCTATTTTTTTATTATTAATATTGTTAGTAATATCTATTTCATCTTTTAGATTTTTAAATAAATTTTTACCCTCATAACCTGGTTCTTGATACTCTTCATCTAATTTTATTGTAATATTACCCTTTTCTAATATTATCCGTGGACAAAATATAAAAAACAATAACAATAAACAAAACGTCAAAAAACCTATTATTAAAACTGCTTTTTTCATTATCAATTACTCCTATACTAACTTAAGTTTAACACTAATAAATAATAAATTCAAGAAAATAAATCTAATTAATTATAATATATTTATATTATTGTACTCTCATTTTTTAGCATATTAATTTTATAACATAATACATGATTTGTCAACATCATTTCAATACATTTGTTTGCTATTTTACACAAAAAAAAAATACTATTCTAATACAGTACTTTTTTCTGATGTAATATTTTTACGATAAATAGTTAGTTTTTCTTCATTATCTAAAGTAGCAAGTAAAATATTATTATAAGAATTAAAACCTTGAATTTTAAGTTCATGATCTAACCATTTTTTATCTTTATGCATGGCCTTTAGATTATTATTCATAATTTTTTCATCAATAATAACATTTGCCACTAATCCCGTAGGAACTATTTTTGTATTTACATCTTTTTTGGTTGCTGGTTTTTCTTCTTCTTTTGGAAGAAAACTAATTTTTCCATTACATTCCATAATGGCATAATCGATTTCATCAATATTAAAATATCCACCTTGTCTAGCCTGACCCAATAACTCATTTAAATCAATTTTACTTTTCTTCAATCCTTTTTCAATAATTTTACCATGCTCTACTAATACCGTAGGAACACCAATTATAAATCTTCGTAATTTAATACTTACCATTGTAATATGTGTAATAACTAAAGATACAATACCATAAATAAATAAGGATACAATACCTGCGATTAAATCTTTTTCAATATCAAGAGATATATCTGCTGCTATACTTCCAATTGTAATACCAATTATATAATCAAAGATATTCAGTTGCGATATTTGTTTTTTTCCCATTAGTTTTGCTATTAAAAATAAAATTATTAAAACTAAAAAAGTTCGATATATGATACCTAACAATTCATCATTAAACATATATTCACCTCAATGTTAGTATTAACTAAAATAAATTTTATATACAAATTAACATAAACGATAAGATATCTTCGTATTTTACAAACTTTTAATATTATTAATAATCATGTTTATCACAAATATTAGAATTATAAGTAAATAATATTTCCCTAAATAATTAAATATAGCTTCTATCTTTTTTTTATTAAAAATAATATCATAAATTAATAATAAAATTATTATAGCTAAAAATACCAAAACTGGTATAACTAACAAATTATAATGTAATGAAGTAATTATGTTTAATTGCAATAATGATTTTACTGCTCTAGTCATTCCACAAATAGGACATTGTATATTAAATACTTTTTTAAATAAACAGTATAAATGTATTTTTGAGAAAAATATTATATAAAGAGCTATAAATATAGTAATTAATATTGAAATTTTTATAAATCTATTTTTCATAATGTTAATAGAAAAAGAAGTATTTCACTTCTTAATCTTTTAAAAGATTTCCATTTGCATCTTTATTAATACTTCCAACTAAAATCAAAATACCTTCAATCAATCCCCAAATACCTGATATAAATGATAATACGAAACAAGAAAGTAATGTTATTAATAATTGAGCAACAGCTTTACCTGTGTATCCTAAATAAAAGTTATGAACACCAAAAGCTCCTAAAAAGATTCCTAATAGTCCAGCTGCAATTTTTGATTTTGCTTCTGGATTATTATTACCATTATTATTTGAGTTATTATTTTTTAATTTAACTCCACATTTTATACATACATCTTGTTCTTCATTAACTTCTGCTCCACAATTATGACAAAATTTAGCCATTATAAATCACTCCTTCTTACATAAATGATATCATATTTTTTTTATATTTTCAATTATTATCTTTAATATTTGCAAAAACAATTATCCCTATAAAAATACAAAATTATCTATGTTTCATTTCTAACTTTCTTCTGTCTCTAAATCTAACTCAATATTATTGATAAAATATCCATCTTCAACTTCCCTAATATTTAAATTTTCAATAAATAATGTAGCTTTAAAATCTTTTATTGAAAAGTTTATTGCTTCCTTTAATTCTTTATTCAAACTTAAATCTAAATTTTTAATTGAGGTCTTTAAAGAAACATTTTTATTTGACTTTTCTCCTCGGGCTTCACTAATAATATCAATCATATCGTTACCATTTTTAACTTCCTTATCAAATTCAAATTCAAGAGGTTTAATTTCTGTTACATGGATTGATTTTTTATCATGATATAATTCTTGATATATTTCTTCAGTAATAAATGGGAAGAAAATACTAAAATCTTGTAATAATTTATAAAGTATTGTATAAACCGTCTTTTGCCCTGAATATCTTGGTATTTCACCAAATTCTTCTGGTCTATATAGTCTATGCTTTACTATTTCAATATAGTTATCACAGAAATTCCAAAAGAATTTTTCTAATGTATTTAAAGCAAGTCCTACTTCAAATTCATCTAAATATTTTATAAAGCCTTTCTCCATTTCTTGGAATGTTCCTAAAATCCATTTATCTACATATTCATAATCATTAAAATCTTTGTCTTCATAATCTTCTAAATGCATTTCAATAAATTTAGATACATTCCATATTTTATTTATTAATTTTTTACCTCTTAAAAGTGTTTCTTCACTAAACACTATATCTGTTCCAAGTCTTCCAGATCCTGCCCAATATCTAACAACATCAGCAGAATATTGATTGATAATATCAAGTGGCTCAATTGCACTATTTCCCTTTGACTTACTGATTTTATCACCATCTTTTGCTTTAACAAATCCTGAAATCATTACATTATTCCATGGACGAGTACCAAAATGATAAAAACTCTTTACAATGGTATAAAAATCCCAAGTTCTTATTATCTCTGAAGCATTTGTTCTAATATTCATTGGTTTTAATATATCTTCATAGTTTTCTTTTTCTCTATATCTCATATTGATTAATGGAGTTACGGAAGATGTTGCCCATGTATCCATAACATCAGTCTCAGGTATAAATTCTCTACATTTACAATTAGGACACTCACTTATGCTAGGAGAATCTACTAATGGATTTACTGGTAAATCTTCTTTTTTTGCAAAAATTGGTTCTCCACACTCTTTACAATACCATACTGGAAAAGGAACACCAAAATATCTTTGTCGTGATATGCACCAATCCCAAGCAATATTATTTACCCATTCTTCATATCTTGTGTGCATATGTTCTGGATGCCATTTAATTTCATTACCAATTTTCAAGAAATCCTCTTTATGATTCATAATATCAATAAACCACTGTTTCATAACAGAGTATTCAACTTCTTTACCACATCTTTCATGTGTTTGAACTTCATGTTCTAATTCTTCAATTTTAACTACATATCCACCATTTTGTAAATCTTCGATTATTTTTTTTCTTGCTTCTTTAATTTTCATTCCACCATAGTTTGGAACTTCAGGAATAATTTTTCCATCATGCGTAAAAATATGTTTTAAAGGTAAATTATATTTTTTCCACCATTCAATATCTGTTTGATCTCCAAAAGTACAACACATAACAACTCCTGTACCTTTATCAATAGCAACTTTTTCATCTGCCATAATAGGAACATCAACATTGATTACTGGAATATGTGCCATTTTTCCAATTAAAGACTTATGAACTTCATCATTTGGATTTACAAATACGCATACTATTGCAGGAAGTAATTCTGGTCTTGTTGTTGCAATTGTAAATTCTTCATTATCTTCAACTGTTTTAAAATTAATATAATTAAATGTTGTTTTTATTGTTTTAGTTTCAAGTTCTGCTTGAGCAATAGAGGTTAAACATTCATTACACCATAAAGCAGGACTTTCTTTATGATAACAATGTCCTTTTTCAATTAAATCCAAAAATGACATTTGACTTATTTTTATTGTTGATGGACTTACAGTTTTATAGTGAATATTCCAATCGGTACTTACTCCCATCTTACTAAATAAAGTCTGAAATTCTTCTTCATATTTATCGGTTGTTTCATAACATAATTTAGAAAAAGCCTCTCTTCCTATTTCATGAGCCTTTTTACCTTGTTCTTTTTCAACTAATCTTTCACTTGGTAACCCATTATCATCAAAACCAAATGGATAAAATATATTATATCCTCTAAGTCTTTTATATCTTGCAATCATTTCAGTTTGAGAATATGAAAAAATATGACCTATATGTATTTTCCCATTTACTGTTGGAGGAGGGGTATCAATAGAAAATACTTCTCTTTTATCTGGTTTAAATTCATAAATTTTATTATCTTGCCAATATTCTAACCATTTATTTTCTTTTTCTTGTGCATTATATTTTTTATCAAGCATTATATACACCTGTCTTTCTATCTATATAACTTTCAAGTACTATACCTAATTTTTTGAAAAAATTAGCAATATTTTTATCATTAATACTTAAAGCCTCAATTATTTTTCTAATATACATATTGTTTTTTAATAAATAATATGTATATTCATAATTTAAAATAAAAATATTAGATAAAACTGCCAAAACATCGTCAGCTGTGCAATCACTAACTTTTAATGTGATTTTTTTAAATGACTTAAATTCATTATAAACATGTTCACTTGGAAAGCTATCAATTCTTAAATCAATATAATTATAGTTAATAACCATTCTTAACGTATCTAAATTATGTGCATCTCTTAAAATTTTACAAACATGTTTAACTTTTTCACCAATATTTTCAGGAAGTCCTTGCTTATCATAAGCATAAATTGCAAGTTTAATAATGTTATCATACTTGGTATCAGATGTTATTTCTCTAATCAAACCTTTTTCAAATAAAATACTTATGGTTTTATTAGCCATATTAAGATCGTTATCTTGCTCTATATGATAATTTGGAGTAGATGAAAATCCCCCGATTTCATGAAAAAGACCAATAAGTTCACATAGTAATATTTCTTCTTCCGTAAAAATTCCAAGAGAACTAGCAATCTCACGCGAAAGTTCCATCACTTTAAGTGAATGAAAATATCTTGATTTTATGTTTATATTATTCATATTATAATTTCTTACATATTTTTCAAATACTTTCATTATTCTACTACTTTTCATTTTGTCCTCCTTTAAAATCATTATTAAAAGTTAAGTATTATTTTTATTTTTTATGTGTCCCTTTTTATATATTTATAGTATATAATAAATTTGTACTTTTTTCAAGGATAATATAGATAGTAGTTAATATGTTAACTATTATTTTTTAAATAATTATTAAATTAGTATATATAAAAAAACAAAATCTTCAAACAAAGATTTTGTAATTTTTTAATGGCGCCTAATGTAGGACTCGAACCTACGACCTATCGGTTAACAGCCGAGTGCTCTACCAACTGAGCTAATTAGGCATTTGCTTTAAAAGACTACTTTATTATATAATAGTTTTTTTTAAATTGCAATACCTTTTTTATATTTTTATGTTTTTTTTAGTAAAATATACCAAAAAGAAGAATTATCTTTTTTCTAATTCTTCTTTTAATATTTTTGAAGTCATCGCTGGATTTACTCGACCTTTGGTTTTTTTCATTATTTGACCTATTATAAAATCAAAAACACGCTTACCAGCTTTATAATCAGATACTAGATTTAAGTTTTCATCTAATACTTCATTTACAATATTTTTAATTTCTTCATCATCAGTAATTTGAGAAATATTTAACTCTTTTATGAGAATGTTTGGATCTTTATTTTCCTTTAGAGCTTTAGTTAATACTTCTTTCATTTGTTTTATTGAAATTTTTCCACCATCTAATAATTCTATTAAATCTTTTAGCATTTTTGGAGTTATTTTTATATCTATAATAGACAAATAATTCTTATTTAAGTATCCTAAAATAAAACCAGCTAACCAATTACAAGCTATTTTAGGTTCAATACCAACTTTAACCATTTCATCAAAATAGTCAGATAATTCTTTTTCTTTAACTAAAGTTAAAGCTTCAACTTTAGTTAAATTATAATTATTAGTATAGTTATTTATTCGTTCATATTGTAATAATGGAATTTCTTTTTTTACAGCTTCAATAAATTCTTTTTCAATTTTTATTGGAGGAATATTTGGCTCAATATAATATTTATAATCAATAGCATCAACTTTACTTCTCATAAGATATGTTTCATCTGCTACTTCATCATATCTTCGTGTTTCTTGTAAAACTTCCCCTCCACGATCTAAAATTTCAGTTTGTCTTCTTATTTCACATTCTATTGCTGATTTTACAGCTGCAAAAGAATTTACTCCTTTCATTTCAACTCTTGTTCCTAATTCTTTATCATTTTCTCTCATAAGCGATACATTAACATCACATCTAATTTGACCTAAATCGCTTCTTGCATCTGCAACAGAACAATATAAAAATAAACTTCTTAAAGCCTCTAGAAAAGCAATAGCTTCATCTGATGAATTTAAACATGGCTCTGTTACTGTTTCTAATAAAGGAATACCTGCTCTATTATAATCAATTAAGGAATAATTTGATAAATGTTCTATATTGGCTGTATCCTCTTCTAAATGAGTATCATGTATTAAAACTTTTTTGACTGTGTCTTTTGTATTTATCATTAAATATCCATCAGTTCCAATTGGATGATGAAGTTGAGTAATTTGATAACCTTTTGGTAAATCTGGATAAAAATAATTCTTTCGATCAAAAATTAAGTATTCTGGTATTTTACAGTTTAGTGCCAAAGCTACTTTTAACGATTTTTTTACAGCTTCTTTATTTACAGTTGGCAATATTCCAGGATATCCTAAATCTATTTCTGATATATTACTATTATGCGTTTGACTATTACCATTTACAGCTGTTGAAAAGTTTTTACTTGCTGTTTTAAGTTCAACATGAACTTCTAGTCCTATTACTGCTTTATACATTATCATCACCTCTATTGATACCTTTATAGCCTAATACTTCTTCAACTTTATATGCCATATTTAATAATAATTCATCATTTTTAGCACCAGATGTCATATTGATACTAATTGGCATATTATTTACTATTCCACAAGGAAAAGAAATACTTGGCATACCTCCAAAATTAGCAATTAATAAAAGATGTTCAATAGCAAAATTCTTATTTGATACTTGATTTTCTTTTTCATCAAATTTTACAGCTATACTACTCATACTTGGCATTATATAACCATCATATTTATCAAATAATTTATTTATGGTATCTACAATTAATCTTCGAACACGACAGGCATTTAAGAATAATTTTTCTTGATTTTCTTTTTGTAAGATATAACTTCCTAGAATAAATCTTCTTTTTATCAATTCAGAAAAACCTGTTGTTCTAGCTTTAAATATTAAATCGTTTACATTTTTTTCTAATGGTCGTGGTCCAAAACTTATACCTGTTAAATTAGCATTATTTGAAGTAGCTTCAGCACATGATATTACCATATAAGTAGGATATAGGGCTTCTAATAATTTGTTGTCTATTGATATTTCGTCAACTTCAAAACCTATGCTCCGACATTTTTCAATTGTTTGTTTAAAATTGTTAATTATTTCTTTTAATTCGCTATTATTATCATCACATTCTAAAGCTTCTTTAATGTAAAATAATTTCCTTCCCTTTATATCATTATCTAGCGATTTACTATATTCTTTATTATCATCATTTAGCGATGTCATATCTTTATCATCATGTCCTTTTATAACATCTATAACATAAGCTGCATCTTTAACACATCTTGTAAAACAACCCAAATGATCTAAAGAAGAGGCAAAAGGAAATAAACCATAACGTGAAATACGTCCATAAGTTGGTTTGAATCCGACAACTCCAGAATAAGAAGCTGGTTTTCTAATCGAATCTCCTGTATCACTTCCTATAGCAAAAGGAACAATTCCTAAAGCTACTGCTGCAGCACTACCTGCTGATGAACCTCCTATTTGTCTAGTAATATCCCAAGGATTTCTTACAATACCAGTATGACCTGTTGTTCCACTTCCACCCATAGCTAGTTCATCCATTACCGTTTTTCCTACTAAAACAGCTCCACTTTCTTTTAATTTTTTATAAACTGTAGCATCATAAACAGGTACATAATCTTTTAATATATTAGATGAAGCTGTAGTTAAAATTTTCTTGGTAGAAATATTATCTTTTAAAGCATAACAAACTCCATTTAAAATACTATTACTTTCAACTTTTTCATAATTATCTAATATGGTTACAAATGAATTATAATCTTTTTGATAATAATTAGCTTTTTTTATGGCTTCATTAAATAACTCATCAGAAGTTACTTCTTTATTATCCAATGCTTTTCTAATATCATCAATTGTTAAATTTAAATACTGCATTATTCCACCACCTTTGGAATTTTTACTTGGTCATTTTCAAGTTCTTTGGCATTTACTTTTATATCTTCAATATTAATAGTATTCGAAGCTACATCTTCTCTTAAAGAAACATTTTCTAAAGGAAAAGGAAACGTCATAGGTTGTATTTGATCTAAATTATCAATTTCTCCTATAATATCCATTTTCTTTGTTATAATTTCAAATTCTTTTGCTAAAGTTTCATATTCTTCATCTTTCATATCAAACATAAGTTTTTTGGCATATTCTTGTAATTTTTCTTTTTTTATCATAATGCTCTCCTTTTCATACTAATTAATTATATCATAGTTTTTAATATTTTAGTGGAATAAATTATTGGATACAGTTATTAATGTAAAAGTTTATAAGATAAAAGAAAAATGAACTTTTATTTTTTTAATTTAGTTTTTCCTTTTAAGCGCTCAAATTCTTCAAAAAAGCACTTATATGTTTCATAATAAAGTCCATTTTTCATATCTAATAATATTTCAATATAAGCTATAGTTTTCTTCATAAAATCTATATCTTCTTGTTTTTTTATTTCTACAACATTTTTATATGATAATAATTTATCTAAATAATAATCTACTAATACTAAAAGATGTCTTTTATTTTCATTTTCCTCTACTTTACTAGTTTGTTGATTTTTTAATTCTTTTTGTATTCTATCAATTTCAAATTCTATTATTTCTTCATCATTTAAAATTTTATCATTTGTTTTATATGTTTCTTTTTCATAAGTTGATAAAATTCTTTTTATATTTTCTTCATTTTCTACTTGTAAATGTTTTTTTAAAATATTATTTATTATTTCATATCTCTCATAAAGTCTTAATAATATTTTTTTATTAGTGCTATCGGTATTAAGAAAGATATCTTCTAAATCTTTTTTATCTAATTGGTTCATTTTATCCTCCACTTTAAATTTTTTCTATTATAATTTTAACATTCAAGGCATGATTTGTAAAGCTTTATTACTTATGTATTTTAATATTAATTGGTATATATTTTAAATTTTTTTATATGATGTAATAAGGTGATTAGTTTGAATCTTAAACAAATTAAAATATTATCAGTTATTTTAATATTTTTTATTTCTTTTTTAGCTCATTTTGTTTATAATTATTTTCCAAATTTATTAATTTCTATTTTTTTCCCTGTTAATGAAAGTATTTTTGAACATATGAAAATATTATTTACATCAATTCTATTGTATGGATTTATTGAATATTTTTTACTTATTAAAAACAATATTAATTTTAATAATTTTAAATTTCAACTTTTCTTTACAGCTTTTATTAGCATACCTATCTATTTAATTATTTATCTTCCTATAAGATATTTTTGTAAGGAAAATTTTATTGTTTCTATCGGTCTTATGCTTTTTGTTTATGTAATTGTTGAAATTATTAGCTACTATATTTTAAAAGAAAAAGAGTATAGATTTGTAAATGATTTATCTATACCTTTAATTATTCTTTGTTATTTAATCTTTGGATACTTAACTTATTTTCCTTTTGAAAATTATTTATTTTATGATTTTTTAGAAAATAAATATAGTATTTCAGATTATAGATTAAATTTTTAAATATTTACGAACTGCACGCCAACTACCAAACATACCTACAACAACTCCGATTAGTAATAAGATTAATGAAGCATTGTAAACAAATGGCGTTGGTGATATTAATTTAGCAAGAGATGATGAGAATAATTTTCCATCAAAGAAACTATATAATGAATTATATCCATATATTGTTATAATTATAGGTATTATTGAACCAAATATTCCAATGAATAATCCTTCAATAATAAATGGTATTTTAATTGAAGTATTTGAAGCTCCAACTAATCTCATTATCTCTATTTCTCTTCTTCTAGAGAAAATAGCAAGTTTTATCGTATTAGCTATTAAAAATGATGTTACAACAATTAAAGCTATTACTAAACCTATTGTTATTTTTTCAATGGCTTTAAATACGGTTATCAATTGATCTACCATTTCTTCACCATAATTAATGGTATTTATTTTATCCATTTTTCTAATTGTACTTACAGTTTCTTTTATTTTTTCAACATCTTTAACTTTCAACATATAACTATCAAGTAATGGATTAGTCTCATCAGTCCAACCATCTACGATGGAACTAAAAATATCATTTTGTTTTTTAGTTTCTTCAGCTGCTTCTTGCTTTGATTTAAATTCTAAACTGGCTACATTTCCTGTTTTTCTTATATCTTCAGCAATTTTTTGACGCTGGCTTTCTGTTGTATCTTTATCCAAGAAAATAACTACTGTTACATCTTTTCTAATTGATTCAGCAAAATTTTCAACATTATATGATAATACCAAGGCAACTGCTACAACTATTAGAGTAATAGCGATACATGAAATAGAAGCAAGGGATAGAGAAAAATTTCTAATGACACTTTTTCCAGCATCACGAAAATATCTACTTATTGTTCTAAACAGTTTCATTATAATACTTTCCTTTCTCAATATCTTTTATTAGCTTTCCTTCTTCTAGCATAATTACTCTTTTTTTCATCTTATCTACAATATCTCTATCATGAGTTGCCATTATAATAGTTGTGCCCATTTTATTTATCTCATCTAATACTTTCATTATTTCCATTGATGTTTCAGGATCAAGATTACCTGTTGGTTCATCACAAATTAAAAGTTTTGGTTTGTTGGCAATTGCTCTTGCAATTACTACTCTTTGTTGCTCTCCTCCTGATAATTGATCAGGATATTGTCTTACTTTATTTTTAAGTCCTACTAGTTCTAATACTTCCATAACTCTTTTATGAATTTCTTTTTTATCATAGGCAAAGACTTCCATAGCAAAAGCAACATTTTCATAAACTGTTAATTTTGGTAACAATTTAAAATCTTGAAAGACAACACCTAGTTTTCTTCGAAGAATATAAACTTTTCCATTTCTTAATTTAGCTACATTAATTCCACCTATAATTATTGAACCTTTATCAGGTTTTTCCTCACGATATAGCATTTTTATCAAAGTACTTTTTCCACTACCACTTGCTCCAATGACAAAAACAAATTCTCCTTTTTTTATACTTAAGTTTAAGTCATATAAAGCTACGGTTCCTGTTTTATAGGTTTTTTCGACATCGCTAATTCTGATTAACTCCATACTTCTACCACCTTTTAACTTTATTAATTATAACATTATTTATATTTTTTTTAAATACTTTTTTCACAATTTACATATTTTCCCTTAATTACTTAATACCAATTACTTCATATGTATCTGTTATTAAAAAGAAAACATCATTATCTATTTCATTTATAACTTCTTTTAGTAAATAATATTCTCGTGTAGGTACGACACAAAATAATATTTTTTTTCTATCGTTACTGTATCCTCCTTTAGCATCTATAACTGTTACTTCGTGATGCAAATTATTAGTAATAAATTCTTTTACTTGATAGTATTTATCTGTAACAATATAAAAAGCTTTATTTTTAGATATTCCTAAAATTACTTTATCAGTAACAACTGTAGCTATATATAAGGATATAACAGCATAAATGGCACTAGTAAAACCAAAAGCAAAAATAGATATAGTTATGATTATTCCACTAATTATAAAACTAGATTTCCCAATACTTATTTTAAAATACTTATTAAATATTTGATATAAAATATTAAAGCCTCCAGTTGTAAATCCTCTTTTCATAATAAGACCCGTTGCAAATCCTGTTAAAATTCCTCCAAAAATCATTATAATAAAAAGACTTGTTCCATCAAAAGTAATATAATCAGCAAATATGGCTGTAGACTTTATAAAAAAAGGATATAAAATTGTACCCATAACACTTCTTAACGTCAATTTTAAATCAAGAAGAAAAAAACTTAATATTAGTAAAATTACTGATATAATAAAAATAAAAATACTAGGATCAAAAGTAAAATAATGCTTTGCTAATATAGATAGACCTGAAGAGCCTATGGTTACTATATTATATCTTGCATAAAATAAATTAAATACTAAGGCTAAAATAAACATACCAAAGATGAAAAAGCAATATTCTTCTGGAGTATTTTTATTATTAATTTCAGCTATTATACTATCTATATCATCTTTATATTGTTGCTTTTTCTTTAATAATTTCATACTTCTATACCTTCTTTATTACTTACTTCATAAGAATCACATACTAAAAAGAAAATATTTTCATCAATTTGTTTTAGACCTTCTTTTACAACAAAATATTGTCTTGTAGGTACTACTGCTAACAAGAGCATTTGTTTATTTTCAGAATAGCCTCCTTTAGCATTAATTAAAGTTGTACCAACACCATCAATATGAAGTAAAAATTCTCTAATTTCTTGTTCTTTTTCTTTTTTAGCAACAATATAAAAAGCTTTTGAATTAGATATTCCTAACACTACTTTATCAGTAAGATAACTTATTATATATAAAACAATATAACCATATAAAACAATTTCCCAACTAAAAGCTAATTTAGCACTTAATACCACTAAACCATCAACAAGTAACATTGACTTACCAATACTTATTTTTGTATATTTTGAAATAATTTGATTGACAATATCAGTTCCTCCAGTTGTAAAACCCGTTTTAAAAACAATTCCATAACCAATTCCTGTTAATACTGAACCACATATAGCTACAACAATAAGCTCAATATTACCAAGCTTAATATAAGGAACTAAATAGCTTGTTAAAGTTACCATAAGAGGAAATACTAAAGAACCAACAATAGAATTTTTTGTCTGTTTAAATCCTAACATTATAAAACTTAAAATCAACAATATGATATTAGAAATATAAATAAACATATTGGCATTTATTCCAAATTTATTTACGACAATAGATAATCCACTTACTCCAAAACAAACAATATTATATTGTAAGAAAAAAACATTAAATGCTAAAGCTACGATAAAACAGCCAACAACAAGTAGTGCATATCTTTTTACTAGATGTTTTTTATTTACTTTTTCAATTAAATTATTTATTTGTTTTTCGCGTCTTTTTTTAAAAAATATCATTACTTCCTCCTTAAGCTAGCAATGATAAAATCATCTAAATCCCCATCTAGAACTTTTTCAACATCGCTAGTTTCACACCCTGTATCATTATCCACAACTTTAGTATATGGACACATTATATAGCTTCTTTTGGCCGAACCAAAACCAATTGTCATTTGCCCCTTTTTTAAATCATTTAACTGTTCTTGTTGCTTTTCTATTTCTAAATTATATAATTTACTTTTTAATATTTTTAAAGCTTGTTCTTTATTTTGAATTTGACTTCTCTCATTTTGACACGTTACAACAATTCCTGTTTTTAAGTGTGTTATACGTACAGCACTATCAGTCGTATTTACCCCTTGTCCACCAGGACCACTACTTCGGTATATATCTATTTTAAGATCATTTTCGTTAATATCTATTTCAATATTTTTATCTATTTCTGGTGTAACTTCTACTGAAGCAAAAGATGTATGTCTTCTTTTACCAGCATCAAAAGGACTTATTCTAACTAAACGATGAACACCTTTTTCTCCTTTTAAATATCCATAAGCATTTTTACCTTTTACTAAAATCATAACCGATTTAATACCTACATCCAAAGGCTCTTTATCTAATTCTACTACTTCATAATGTTTATTTTTTAAATATCTTAAATACATACGATAGAGCATATTTGCCCAATCACAGCTTTCTGTTCCACCTGCTCCAGGATGAATTTCTAAAATACAATTATTAGCATCATATTCTGAAGAAAGATAAGTCTCTAATTCTATGTTTTCTACTTTTTTAGAAATTTCTACTAGTTCAGTTTCTATTAAATTTATCATTTCATAATCTTCTGAAGTTATTAAATTTAAGGTTTCTATATTATTTTTTATTTGCTTTTCAACTTCAATAATTGGATCAATTGTATTTTTAAGATTGTTTGCCTCTTTTATAATTGAATCTGCCTTTTCTTTATCAGACCAAAAATTAGAATCATTTAGCTGATTATTTAACTGTTGCAATTTAGATATTTTATCTTCTAAGTCAAAGAGACCTCCTGATAGCTTGTATATTTTCTTCTACATCTTGATATTTTTTTTGTAACTCTTTAAGTTCCATTTTATCACCTCATAGTTATCTATTATAAGTATATCGTATTTTTTAATAAAAGAAAAGAGATTTTTTTCGTTATTTTGAAAAAAATTAGCAATTTAGCTTGACAATTGCTAAAAACAGTGCTATTATTATAACTGTAAGGTCAAAAACCTTCAAGGTATTATAATCAATTAGTGCTAAAGCACATTAAGATAAGGAAGTGATTGTTATGATGTTAGTACCTAAAAAAAGAGAATGGGATTTATTTGATGATTTCTTTGATGATTCATTTATGAGTGATTATAAGCTTATGAAAACTGATATTAAAGAACATGATAAAAATTATGAATTAATTATTGACCTACCTGGATTTGATAAGAAAGATATTAATATTTATGTGGAAAATGGATATTTAAATATTAATGCCAAAACAAATTCTAGTAATGAAAATGAAGAAAAAGGTAAATATCTTCGAAGAGAAAGATACGAAGGAGAATTTTCAAGAAGTTTCTTTATTGGCGAAGAAATTAGTGATGATGAAATAAATGCTTCTTTCAAAAATGGTATTCTTTCAATTTTTGTTCCTAAATTTGAAAAAAAGGTTGAAAATAAAAAATATATTGACATTAATGATTAAATATAAACAATCAGGAACTTGCTTCGGCAAGTTTTTTTTATGTAAAATGCTAAAATCATTGTAATATTTTATACAATTTGCTATAATTAGATTAGTCGTAATATAAGGGATGTGTGGTAGTATATGAAAAAAAGAAAATTAAGTGGACAAAAAATATTTTGTTTTATTAGTTTTATATTTTTGTTAGTTTGTTGTCTTTTTTATGGAGGAAGATTTATTAAATTATATTTAGAAAATAATAAAAATGATGAAGATACTAATAATAAATTAGTTAGTACAATAATAGAAAACAGTAATGAAAACATGGTAAAAAAAGATGATACTTACTATTTTTATAAAAATGTATCAAATAACTATGTTAGCTATTCTAACTTAAAATGGAGAATTGTAAAAATACATGATAATAGTATAGTATTAATAAGTGATAAAACTCTTACCAGTATTGCTTATAAAGAAGATTCTTCTTTTGAAAACTCTTATGTCAATAAATGGTTAAATTCTAGTAACGAAGATTATTCTGGAATATTAGAAAATGTATTAAACAATAAAGAAAGCTATCTAATTAAAAATGATATATGTTTAGATAAAATCAATGATGTTAATAAAGTTAGTTGCAAAAACATTAATAGTGACTATTATATTGGTCTTTTATCTTTAGAAGATTATGTAAATACTGGAGCTAAAGAAAGTTTTATCAATAATGGAGAATATTTTTACCTATCAAATTTTAATGCCAATGACAAAGTTTGGTATATAAATGATGATGGTAAAGTTAGTACTTCAAATGGAACTGATGTTATAGGAATAAGAGCTGTTATTACTTTAAAACCTGACTTAAATTTTATAAGTGGTAATGGTACTTATGATGATCCTTATGTAATTGATAGTGAAAAAGGATTATTTGGCAGTTATGTAAAATTAGATGATGACATTTTTAGAATTTATAAAATTGAGGATAATATAGTTAAACTTGTACTAACAGATTATATTAAAGTTGATGGTAAAAATTTAGAATACAAATATTCAAATACTGGCTATTATCATAATGATACAGTTTCTGGTACAATTGCTTATTATATGAATAAAACATATTTAAATAGTTTAAGTTATAATAAATATATAAAAGAGGTCAAGTGGTCTAATGGTATTCTAGGAAGTGAAAATGATTATGATTACACTAAAACATTAAGTAAAACAGTTCCAACAAAAGTTTCACTTATCAGTTTAGGAGATATTATTTTAAATAACGAAAATGGTTTAAATAATTATTTTACTTCAACCGGTGTTACTAAAAATAGTAGCCTAGTTTATAGTATCACAGATAATGCTAATCCTTATGGAAAAGTTTCTAGTTCTGCTTTAAATGTAGTTCCAGCAATTGCCATTGACAAAAGCCTTTTAACTAAAGGTAGTGGAAGTATTGATGACCCTTATGAAATGGAGTAGTTAATTATGAATAAAAGAAAAAGAAAGAAAAAAATATACAAATCAACAATTATCTTTATTGTATTAGATATTCTTGCTTTTACAGGTTTCTTTATTACATACGGACCTTTTAGTTATCTTAGAAACTTGTATGTTACCACTGCAATGAAAACAATGCATCATCAATATTTAGCTTATGTTTTTTATAGTGAAGAAATGGTAGAAAATATAATGAGTAAAAACTATTTTGTTCCAATTGGAGAAGATGTAAATTTAGATGATATTACAATAGATACAGCAGAGCAATCAAATTACAAAGATGATTATGAAAAAGAATTATTAACCAGAGACCCCGGTAATGATTTATACAAAGTTATTAATCTTAAAATTGGAGGATCTGATGCATATCTAGTAGCAATTTATAAGCCTGATAAAGTTAAACTTATTTCTACTAAAAATTTCAATGTCGGTGGATATGGTGAAAGAGTATCTACAATGTGTGATAGATATGGTGGAGTTGTTTGTATAAATGGTGGAGGTTTTGCTGACTACGGTATGGGTTCTGATATTCCAACTGGCATTGTTATCGAAGATGGCAAAATTACTTGGGGAAGTGAAGATACTATATCAAACGAATTAATTGGTATTACTGCTGATGGAAAGCTTAAACTTATGTCAAATACAACAGCTAAAGCAGCTTTAGATGCTGGAGTCACCGAAGCTTTAGAATTTGGTCCTTTCTTAATTGTTAATGGTAAACCTTTAGAAATTGTCGGAGATCCATGGGGAAAAGCTCCACGTGTAGCCATTGCTCAAACAAAAAAAGGTGTTATGATGTTTTTAGTCGTTGATGGAGAAAATTATATTAATGGAGCATCACTTAAAGAAATGGTAGACACTTTGATTAAATATGGTGCTTATAACGCTGCAAATTTAGATGGTGGTCAATCTAGTAGTCTTGTAATAAATGGAAAATTATTTAACAACCCACCAAGTGCTGCTAAAGCTCAAGGTGGAAGGTATGTTGTTACTGGTTTTGGATTAATTCCATAAAGAAAGCTATTGAATACAAAAAATATATTCAATAGCCTTTTTCTTTTTTATAAACAATTTATAAATAATATATAATTTAATTTTTATATCATTTTTTTAATCTATAAAACTATTCTAAAATTTGAAAATAACTGATTAAATTGTATTTTTTTCTTTCAAAGAATCTAATTCTATATTAACTTCATTATTTATAATTTTATCAATTATTTCATCTTCAATATTACCGTTTATTATCTTATCTATTTTTCGTGCTCCAAATTCCTGATAATTGGACTTATTCATAATATTTTCAATTAAAGTATTGGAAAAATTTAATATTATTTCTTTTTCTTGATATTTATTTTTTAATTTATCTAGCTTTAATTTTATTATTTTTTTTATATCTTCTTTTGTTAATTTATTAAAAGTTATTACGTCATCAATCCTATTTATAAAAGACGTATTAAAAGTATTTTTTAAACTACTTAAACTTTTAGAATTATTATTGTTAAATCCCACACTATTTACCTCATAGCCAACATTTGACGTCATTATTATAATATTATTATCAAATCTAATAATATTTCCTTTAGCATCTTTTATTTTACCTTCATCCAAAATTTGATAGAATAAATTAATTACTTTAGGATGTGCTTTATCTATTTCATCTAATAGGATAATAGCATTAGGATTATTTCTTATTTCCTCTAAAATGTTTTTATTATCATCATAACCAACATATCCAGGTGATGAACCTAATATTTTGTTAACACTAATACTATCAGAATATTCACTCATATCAAGTCTAATAAAATTAGTTGTTCCCACTAGTTCTTTCGCATAGATTTTTGCAATTAAGGTCTTCCCTACCCCCGATGGTCCTACAAAAAGCATAGAATAACAACCTTTTTCTTTATAACCTAATTTAATTCTTTTAGTAATATTTACCAATTTTTCTATAGCTTCATTTTGCCCTATAATAGTCTTTTCTAATTTGTTTTTAATATTTGTAATAATTTTTACATTGTCTTTTAAAATTTCATAAACCGGTATTTTAGTTTTTATATTTATTACTTGTGCTACATCTTCGACTGTTACTTTTTTATTTTTAACCTGATATTTTGATTTTAAATCATTTAATTTTTTTCTTAAAACAGATTCCTTTTTTCGATATTCATAAGCTTTTTCTATATTATTATCAATTATATAACTATTTCTTTCATTAATTATTTTATTTAATTCATCTTTTATTTCTTTTATTTTTTCTAATTCTTTATCTTCTTTCATACTAACTTTAGAGGAAACTTCATCTAGTACATCAATTGCTTTATCTGGCATATTACGATCGTATACATATTTTTCTGATAAATCGATTATTGCTTCAATTATTTTATCTTCAATTATTACTTGATGATATTTTTCATATATTGGTTTTAATTCCATTAAAATTTGTTTTACTTTTTCTTTGTTAGGCTCTTCGATGTAAATTTTTTGAAATCTTCGCTCTAAAGCACTATCTTTTTCGATAAATTTTTTATATTCTTCTGTTGTTGTAGCCCCAATACATCGAAGTTTTCCTCTTGCTAAAGCTGGTTTTAATATATTAGAAGCATCAATTGCGCCCTCAGCTCCTCCAGCTCCAACTAAAGTATGTATTTCATCAATAAATAAAATAATATCTTCATTATCTTCAATCTCTTTTAATATTTTTTTCATACGTTCTTCAAATTCACCACGATACTTGGTTCCTGCAACAGCAGTAGCCATATCTAAAGATATTATTCTTTTATTTAATAAATTGCTAGGTACATTATTATTTATAATTAAACGTGATAATTCTTCAACAATTGCTGTCTTACCTACCCCAGCTTTTCCTATTAAAATTGGATTATTTTTAGTTCTACGACATAATACTTCCATTAATCTTAATACTTCATCATCTCTTCCTATTACTGGATCTAACTTTCCCATCTTCGCACTTTCTGTTAAATCAATACCTAATTCTTCAATTAACAATTTTTTATTTTTTTTATGTTTTGGTCTTTTAATAAGACTATTAGAAAATTCATCATACATAGCTTCAACATCTATATTCATACCAATAAAAATACGAATAGCAATGCCTTCCCCTTCTTCAAGAAGACTAGAAAATAAATGTTCAACTGTAACTTCACCATCATTATTTTCTTTACTATCTAATATGGCAGTTTCAATTACTTTTTTCAAAAGTGGTGTATATAAAAACAATTCTGCTTTTTTACTTCCCGTACCTATTATTTTTATTACTTCTTTTTTAAATTTTTCATAAGTTAAATTGAAGCTTTCTAATCTATCAGAAAGAGAAGTATTACTTTTTAGGATAGCTAATACTAAATGTTCAGTTCCTACATATGGATGTTTTAAATCGCTCATTTCAAATTTAGCTTTTACTAATACATTTTGTGCCTCTTCATTAAAGTTCCCTAACATACTATTTGCCCCTTTCTTTAATTATTCTATGTATATAATGTGTAATTTTTTCACATTCTAAACATGATTTTAACAACAAAAGATAATAAAAAAAGTCATATATTGCTATACGACATAATTTTAGATATTTATTTTTCGACAACTTGCAGTATGAAATTTAACAAATCACTTTCAAACGGAACAACATCGTAGTTATCTATACCTATAAATATTATATAATCTTTCCCTTGTAATTATTAAATTATAAAAATTAACCAAGGTATAATTAAAAAAATACTTATTATAAAGAAAGTTTTATCATTATTTACCCTTATAAATTATTATTAAAGTTCAAATTTATATAGATATTCACCTGATTTTAATTTTTTTATAAAAATTGCCCCAAATTTTTCATAATAATTTTGCAAGTTTGTTTTTAAATATATCGTTTTAAATCCTCTATCTTTAGCTTCTTTTAATATAGCATCATTTAATATTCGAGAGTATCCTTTATTTCTATATTCTTTTTTTACATACATTGTTGCATACCAGGGGGTTAATTCTTTTTCTTCTTCACAATCTTTAGGGAAAATAGATATAAAGCCTAATAATTTATTATCATTTACTAAAATTAATTTACAAAAAGATTTGTTATCAAACATTTTACATATTTTCTTTTTTTTTATTTCAATTCTTTCTTGTTTATTTTTATCTTTGTCATTTGCCCATTGTTCATATTCTAATTTTGCTACTTCATCTAGATATTCTAACTTATTTTTCAAATTAAAGATTTCCATGCATACTTTCTCCTTTTAAATTATTATTTATTTTTTTTAATATTATACTACTTTTAGTCTTTTTTAGATAGAATCTAAAATAAAAAAATAAACTTTGTTATAATATAGATACTAATTCATTTATTTAAATATATAAAAATTAAATAAGTTATGTTAAAATATATTTGTGATAAATAACTTGCTATTATAGATTGGAGAATAATTAAAAATGATAAAAACAAATGCAAATGATTTTTTAGGTAAAGAGGTAACTGTAAAGATAGACAGGCAATTAGGTTCAAAACATCCAAAACATGGATTTATGTATATGCTAAATTATGGTTTTATACCTAATACAATTAGTGGTGATGGTGAAGAGCTAGATGCTTATTTAGTTGGTGAATTTGAACCAGTAGAAGAAAGTAAAGGTAAAGTAATAGCAGTTATTCATAGAACTAATGACGATGATGATAAGTTAGTTGTTTCAAAAAATGGTAAAGATTATTCTGATGATGCTATTAAAGCTATGACAGAATTTCAAGAACAATTTTTTGAATCAATTATTATTAGATAAAAATTTGATGTGATGGATATAGAAGTAATGAATGTTGCTGATGATATTGTAAAAATCATTGAATTAAATCTTTATTGTCTTGTTGTAAGATATGGTAAAGTTGTCCAAGAAGATGAAACTTTACAACATATTGCAAAAAAATAATTGAATATAAACAAAAAGGTTATAGAACTATCACATTTATAAGTAAAACTGATTTACTTTCTAATTATACTAATGATGCGTATAAATGATGAAAAGTTTAGAGATTATATTCATCTAATAATAATTTAGATACAAAATTGTTATATGTTGCAATAATGAAGGTATTACATGAATTAGACATTGTTTATAATGATACTTTAACAAAACAAAACTTAACAATAATTAAAATATAATAATTTTACAACTTTAGTTCATCCCTTTAAGTATTGATAATCTTTCATATATCAATAAATATTCATCTTATGATATAATGTTATTAAAAGAAAGGAAACATTTCTATGATTAAAATAAATGATACACAATATAATAATTATCAAATAGAAGTCACATGGGGAAATTTTAGCGTTTCTAACAAAAATGGTAAAAATAGATCTGGACAAGCACCCTTTATTACTTTTGATCTAGAAAATGGCATGTCAATAGGATTGGAATTTATATTTTCAAAAGTTATGTTTTTAAATACAAAAATAAATGTAGAAACAAATATAAAAGAATATATAAGTGATATAATTTTTAAAAATGATGAAGGATGGAATTTATTATGGTCAGAAAAATATGATTGTAGCATTACAAGAATAAATGAAAAAGCTTTTCGTTTAAACTTTTATATTGAAGAAAGTGAAGTAAATATATTTATAAATGAAAATATTGATTTATTTTAATAAATATTTTGTGAAGACTTTTTTCAATAAAAAATTATCTCTATTTAGATATAAAATATTTAAATGTTTGAAAAGTTCGAACAGATTCATCAATATAGCAATTACTAAAAAGATTAAATTACACTTTTATAACAAATTCATTAGAAAAATATGCTATGATAATCACATATTAAAAGGTTTATTTGTTAAATCATGAACTAATATCCTTTTTGTTTAGTTGTTTAGAAAAGTTTAACAATTGTCTTTTAGTAAATTTAGTTAAAAAAGCAATTTGAGAATAAGAATAATTATTTAAACCATCAATTTTATCTTGAACAAGTTTTAATGCATATTCTTTGTTATGCATCTAAAAACATTTCCTTTCTAAAGAGATATTATACAACAATATAAAGTTGGCGAAATTTTAACTAATGATATGGTAAAATTTAAAAAAAGGATTTAACAAATGTTTTACAATATTTTGACTTTTTGCATATAATATGTTATATTTTATATGTAATATTTAAAGGAGGAAAATATTATGAACAAGAAATTTGCTAAATCTGTTGCAGGTGTAGCTTTAGCTACTGGTATTGCTGCAGGTGGTATTTATACTATAAATGATAATTTAAATGCTAGCGATGGTACGTCAAATAATGTGAATGTAATATCTTTTGCAGAAAAGTTAAATGCTAATGGAAAGATAGTTACTACTGAAGAAGAAAAAGCCTACGTTGAAGCTAAAGAAGAAACTAAAAAGGCTGAAGAAAGTGTAGAAACAGCTAGTAAAGCTGAAGAAACTGCTAAAGCAAATGTTGAAACGGCTAAAAAAGAAGAGAAAAAAGCTGAAATTGCAAAAGAAACTGCTATAAAAGAAACAAAAGCTGCAGTTGAAGAAACAAAGAAAGCTGAAGAAAAAAGAGCCAAAGCCGAAGCTGAAGTAAAAACTGCAAAAAGTGATGAAGAAAAAGCTGTTGCTCAAGCAAAACTAAAAGAAGCTGAAGAAGAAAAAGCCAAAGCTATAGAAGCTCAAAAGAAAGCTGAAGAAAAACAAAAAGCTGCTGAAGAAGCTGCAAAAAAGGCTGCTGAAGAAGCTAGAAAAGCTGAAGAAGCTAGAAAGGCTGCTGAAGCCGAAAGAATAGCTGCTGAAGAAAAAGCCAAAGCTGCTAAAGCTGCAGAGGAGGAAGCTGCTAGGAAAGCTGAAGAAGCTAGAAAAGCTGCAGAGGAGGAAGCTGCTAGAAAGGCTGCCGAAGATGAAGCATTCAAAAGAATGATGGAAATGGCTAAAAAAGGTGCTGCATTAGATGAAGAAAATTATCAAAATCAATTAAAACAAAAACAAGATGAAATAGATAAGAAAAGAGCAGAAAGATTAGCACAAGAAGCTGCAGAAAAAGCAGAGCAAGAAAGAGAAGCTGCAGAAAAAGCTGCTGCTGAAGAAGCTAGAAAAGCTGCCGAAGAAGCACAAAAACAAGTAGAACAAAGCACAAAAGAAACAATTCAGCCTAAAGTTTATAAACTATCTGATAATGAAAGAGCACAAATAGTATCTACAAGCAAAACTATTGCTACAGTTCCATCAGTTGCAATTAAGACAATAGGTGTTAAAAATAATTTAGATCAAGAAACACTTGAAAAATGGTCATATAAGGATGAAGAGACAGGAGAAATAAAAGAACTTGGTGCCGGAATTATCTGGTGGGCACATTTTGAATGTGATATGACTTTCTGTGAGGGATTCCAAAATCGTACTGGTCAAGGTAAGGTTGGTAGTATTGATGAGGGAAGACGTGGTTCAGTTAAAAGTATCACAATGACTGCGCCAGAAGCAAAAAAAGGTTATAAATTTGTAGGATGGAAAAAAATTGATGATATTAAATATACAACTCAAGAAGGCGAAACAACATATGAAATAACAATTCCATCATACAAAGCTTTATATGAATCAATAGCTGATTAATTGTTAAATAATTAATGTTAATTAAAATAATTTTGAAAAAGAACTGTTTGAAGATTTTTTCAATGGTTCTTTTTTATTACAATTTTGATAATCTTAAAAAAATGTTTTTATTCAAAAGATGTACCGAAAATCCTTATAATAGAAGCAATGCTTCTTGTCTAATGACCATGCTTACATAAACCAAAAATTTCTTTAGAATTCGAAATATGTTTATGATAAAGATATTAAATTCATCTTTCTATCTTGATTTTCTGTCGTCATACTCTAATCATTTATCCTTTCTTAAATAACAAAAAAACTAACATTTCTGTTAGCATTTATTACTCTTGAAATAAATTAGTTCAAGTTTCCTATCATATTGGAGCGATTAATAAAAGGTTTATGCACTTTTATAATAAATTCATTTGTATTTGATAAATTAATTATAACGAAAATACTATTTAATTTGCAATTCTTTCACCAGTTTTATTAGGAAATTTATTAAGAAAATACTAGGGAATATGATATAATTAAATTATAATAATTGATTTATTTAGTTTTGAAAAATTATATAATTTAAAAGAAATAGAACTAACATTTTGTCTTAAACAACATATTATTCATAATAATAGACATATAAACAGCGAAAGTGAATTAAATAAAGAAAGTACGCTTTGAATAGAGATTAAAATTAATTAGCTTTTTTAATGTTTCTTTAACCTTTGTATTTTATACTTTGATTGTAAAAAAGAAAGGGAGAAAAATTATGCAAAGAAAAACAAAAAATATTATATCTATTTTTATCATTTTATTACTATGTGGAGGTATCATTTTTACTGGATATTTAAGTACCAAATCATCTAATATTAGTAATAGTAATAATATGCCAAACATGAGTCAAAATGGAAGTGAGCCACCAGAAAAACCTGATGGAAATAACAATATAGGAAATCCACCAGAAATTCCAAACAATAATGGTGATATGGAACAAATGGGAGGGCAACCAGAAAATAATGCAGACAATAATTATGTTTACTTAATTCTTTCTGGAATAGAAAGTTTAACTCTATCTATTATTATACTTTATCTAATAATGTCAGGATTTAATAAAAAGTCTTTTAAAGAAACATTTACTAATACGGATAAAATAGTAATCTATGTTTTAGAAGTAATTATCTTAACAAGTGGACTTATTTTTACTGAAAATTTAGTTGCTAATAAATATAAAGATAATACGCCTATTAATAATCCTAATCAAGGTATGGAAGCTAGACAAAATACAAATATATCTTATTCAGCTATAAAGGAAATTACTAAATCAACAACTGAAGATAGTGACGAATATGAAAGTACAAAAAAGGATGAAAATGCTATTTTAGTTAGTGGCGATATTGATGTAACTTTATCAGATATTAAAGTAGATAAAAGTGGCGATTCAGATGGTGGGGATAATACTAGCTTTTATGGTACTAATTCAGGAATCATTGCCAAAGATGGAGCTAATTTAATACTTAAAAATTTAACAATAAATACAAATGCAACTGGAGCAAATGGTGTATTTAGTTACGGAGGAAGTGCGACAACAAATAATACAAATAGTGATGGTACACAAGTAACAATTAGTGATTCTAAAATAACAACAACAAAAGATAACTCTGGGGGAATTATGACAACTGGTGGAGGAACTATGATTGCAAAAAATCTTACAATCAATACTGCAGGTGTATCAAGTGCAGCCATAAGATCCGATCGTGGAGGGGGAACAGTAAGCGTTGATGGTGGAACATATAAGACAACTGGTTCAGGTTCTCCTACTATTTATTCGACTGCTGATATAACAGTTAAAAATGCATCTTTAATTGCTACGACTTCCGAAGGTGTTGTAATTGAAGGAAAGAATAAAATTACTCTTGAAAATGTAACTTTAACTGATACAAATAATAAATTAAATGGACAATCTACTACATATAAAAATATATTTTTATATCAATCTATGAGTGGAGATGCATCTACTGGGGTATCAGAGTTTAGTGCTACTGATTCTACAATAACTACAAATAAAGGTGATACTTTCTATATTACTAATACAAGTTCAAAAATCACTTTAAAAAATAATAAATTTATAAATAATGATTCTACTGCTAACTTTTTAAGAGCACAAAAAGATTCTTGGGGAAATAATGGTTCGAATGGTGGCATCGTAGAGTTATTAATGGAAAATCAAGAAGCTAAAGGGAAAATTGTTATAGATTCTATTTCTACTCTTGATATGACTATGAATACAAACTCTTATTATGAAGGAACAATAAATGGTGAAAATAGTGCGAAAGAGATAAAATTAAAATTAGATAAAACATCTAAAATTAAATTAACAGGTAATAGTTATATAACTTCTCTTGATAATGCTAATAGTAGCAATAGTAATATTGATTTTAATGGTTATACATTATATGTAAATGGTAAAACTGTAAATTAAAAAATGGAGGTGGTAATACTTGCGAATTTTAGTTGTAGAAGATGAAGAGGCAATCGCAGATGTTATAGCAACAAAACTACGAGCTGAAAAGTATGAAGTTGATACAAGTTTTGATGGCGAAGATGGATTATATAATGCCATGACAAATATATATGATTTAATCATTCTTGATATAATGTTACCTAAAATGAATGGTTTAGAAATACTAAAAGAAATAAAAGATAATGATATAAGTGCTAAAGTTATCATGCTTACTGCTAAATTTGAATTAGATGATAAATTAAAGGGATTTAATACTGGAGCAGATGATTATGTAACAAAACCTTTTCATATTGAAGAATTAATTGCAAGAGTAAATGTTCAATTAAGAAGTATTGGAAATCATAAAGCTAAAGATATATTAGAATATAGCGATTTATCATTAAACATTAAAACTTCTACTCTAACTTGTAAACTTACAAATGAGTCAATAAATATCCCATATAGAGAATTTCTATTACTTGAATATTTTATTAATAATAAAGAACAAATTATATCAAAAGAACAAATTTATGATAAAGTTTGGGGAATTAATACCGATTATGAATCTAACAATTTAGAAGCCTACTTATCTTTTTTAAGAAAGAAAATAAAAATTATTGGATCAAAAGTAAGTATTAAAGCTGTTCGTAATTTAGGTTATAAAATGGAGGAATAAAGAGATATGGAAAATTTAAAGAAAAAAACATTTTTTATTATTTTTATTATCATCTCTTTATTTGCCTTTGTTTTTGCTATGTTTTTTAATATTCAAACCTATCATAAAGAATATACAGGAATATTAAATAATTTAACAAGAATGAGAAATTTGACTATAAAAAGACCTGAACCTTTTGACAAAGAAATGAGACCGATAAATGATGAAGAACTTCGTAATAGAAAAGTTATGGATTATGAAGTTTATACATTTATCTTAAATGATAGTAATGATATTGTTGATAAAATAAGTCATAGCGATAATGATATTAGTGATGAAATTATAAATAAAGCTAAAAATATTATTGCTAGTAATAACACAAGTAAAGTAAAAATTGGCTGTTTATATTGGAATAAATATGCTTATAATTTTGAAAATAATAATTCTTTAACGATTGTAAATATAACTAACACTAGAAATATGTTACTTATGAACTTACTAATCTCTTTATTATTAATTTGTTTTGGTGAATTAGTTATTTATATCATTTCTAAAAAAATAACAGAGTGGATTACGAAACCAGTTTTGGAAAGTTTTGATAGAGAAAAAGAATTTGTGGCTAATGCTTCTCATGAACTTAAAACTCCACTTGCAGTTATGATGGCAAGTATCGATTGTTTAGATGTAAATAAGAAAAATGAAAAATGGATTAATAATTTAAAAAGTGAATCTGATAGAATGAGTAATTTGATAACTAGATTACTTGATTTATCTAAAACTGAATATTTGAAAAAAGGAAATTTCAGTAAAAATGATATTTCTATGATTATAGAGAAAAGAGCTTTAACATTTGAAAGTTTAGCATACGAAAAAGATATAACTATCGAAACTAATATTACTGAAAAAATAAACTTTCTTTGTCATAAAGAAAGCATAGATGAATTAGTATCTATTTTAATTGATAATGCTATTAGTCATGGAAAAGGAAATAGTAAAATTAAAATTAATCTAATGAGTGATAAAACTGAAATAAAATTGGAAGTAATTAATGAGGGAGATCCTATATCGCCTTCAGAATGTGAAAAAATATTCGAAAGATTTTACAGGAATGATAAAAGTCATAATCGTAAAAGTGGAAGATATGGTTTGGGACTTGCCATAGCTAAAAATATTGTAAAAGCCCATAATGGTAATATTAGAGCCTATTCTAAAGATGGATATACTACTTTTGAAGTTAAATTTAAAATGAACGAACATTAACGAAAAAAAGTTAATGTTTTTTAATGTTTCTTTAATATTTACATAATAAAATGATATTGTATTAAAGGAGGAATATTATGTTTATATTAAAAAACGCATGGATTTCAATTAAAAGAAATAAAGGAAGGAACATTTTAATAGGAATAATTATTTTAATTATTGCTTGTGCTTGTACCATAACACTTGCAATTAAAAACACAGCAGTAGATTTGATAAATTCCTATAAAAATGCTTATGACAAAGAAGTAACAATTAGTTTTAATAGAGCTAATATGATGAAAGACTTTGATCCATCGCAAGAGGAGTCAAGGGAAAATGCAAGAGAAAGATTTGATAATATTGAGAGCTTCACAATTAGTGATGTTGAGTCTTTTGCTGATAGTAAGTATATTGAAAGTTATTATTATACTTATAGTGTTGGACTTAATGGAAATAATATTGAAAAAGCCGAAATAGAATCAAATAATGATATGCCAAATGGCTTTGGTCGTGGAAAACAAAACAATTTGTCATCTACTGATTTTACTTTAACTGGTTATAGCTCATTAGATGCTATGAGTGAATTTATAAATGGTACTTATACTATGAATGAAATAACTGATAATGCTTGGGATATTGCCTTTGATGGTAACTATGTATTTATTAACGAGGAACTTGCTTCCTATAATGATTTAAACTTAAATGATAAAATAAAACTAGCAAGTGATGATGGAAATACTTATGAATTTGAAATTATTGGTATTTTTAAAGAAAACGAAGAAGGAAGTACTGATGCAATGTCAATGTTTTCAAATTCAGCCAATACTCTTGTAACAAATGCTAGTGCTGCTATAAACATTACTGCAAGTAATGAAGAAATAAATGCTACAATTAATCCAACATTTATAATAGATTCTTATGATAATATCGAAAAACTACAAGATGAATTCTACGAAAAAGGTTTAGATGAAAATTTTGTTTTACAAACGAATGAGGAAGAAGCAAATAGTGGAGTATCAAGTATTCAAAATATTAACTCATTTGCTACTACTTTTTTAGTAATTACTCTTATTATTGGTGGAATTGTTTTATTCGTAATTAATATGATAAATATTCGTGAAAGAAAATATGAAATAGGAGTTTTAAGAACAATTGGTATTAGTAAGTTTAAATTAACAATGCAATTTGTATCAGAACTTGTTATTGTTTCAGTAGTTGCTCTTATACTTGGTGCCTGTATTGGTGCAGTAAGTTCTAAAGGGGTAAGTAATTCTTTACTAGAAAGTGAAATAAATAGTAGTAATGAAAGAACCGTAGAAATAGGTAAAAACTTTGGTGGAGCTAATATGAATGGTGGTATGCCTGATCGTGGAAATAGAGGCGAAATGAGAGGTAAAGGTATGCCAGTTGTAGAGGCTTACGATTCTATTGATGCCGTAGTGGATATTAAAGTTTTACTAGAACTACTTGGAATTGGAATTTCACTTGTGTTAGTAAGTTCTATTGCTTCAATGGTTAGTATAGAGAGATTTTCACCACTTACAATATTGAAAGAGAGGTCTTAATAATGGCAAATAAAGTAAAAAATAACAAAGAAATAAAAGAAAAAAATAATTCTTCCAACAATATTATTTTAAGTATTAAAAATGCTAGTTATAGGTATAGTGATGCTAAAGAAGATGATTATGCTTTAAGAGATGTTAGTTTTGATTTTGAAAGTGGAAAAATGTATGCTATAAGAGGTCGAAGTGGTACAGGAAAAACGACATTATTATCTTTAATAAGTGGACTTGAAAGATGTACTGAAGGTGAAATCATCTTTGATGGTAAAAGTTTAAAAGATATGAATTTAGATAAATATCGAAATAGTGATATTGGTATTGTATTTCAAAGTTATAATTTACTACCTTTTATGACTGCTAGTGAAAATATAGTTCTTTCTATGGATGTGAGTGGTTTAAAAATTAAAAAGAAAAAAGAAAAAGCCATTGAACTTATGGAAAAAGTAGGATTAAAAGAAACTTATGCCGATCGTAGGGTATTAAGGTTATCTGGTGGAGAACAACAAAGAGTTGCTATTGCAAGAAGTTTATCTTATAATCCTAAAATAATACTTGCAGATGAGCCAACGGGAAATCTTGATAAACAAACAGAAACTGAAATTCTAGAAATATTTAAAAAGTTAGCCCACAAAGAAAATAAATGTGTTATTATTGTAACTCACTCTCAAAATGTTTGTGATAATGTTGATGTAATATATGACTTAAAAAAATCAAAAGAAGAAGAAAAAAAGTAGTTTTAGTAATATCACCAAATCTACTTTTTTTGAAATATTATAAGAATTACACAAGTAAATAAATCTTTATCCATTTTCAAAATAATTCTATATAAAATTTATGATTTTATAAGAAAAGATTATATGCACTTTTCTAAAATTTAATAGATTTTACTTTCTTTAATCATTTATTATTTATATCACTTTTATTTGTACCATTTTTATCATTAAAGTATTTCCCAAAATTATTTTAGGTATAAATTTTGCTTAATTTTTAAATAAATAGAAAAACTCGCAAGTGTGCGAATTTAAACCTCAATGGAGCAATTGTGGAAGATATTTACAACTTTCACTCATAACGATTTGATATATAAAATATCAATCTCTAATAATTATTTTATCATAATTTTCCTTATATGTATCAGAAATTTTTAAATTTTATGATAAAATAACTATATAGAGGTGGAAAAAATGACTGCATCAGACTGTATTCAAATAGCCATTGCAATAATAACATTATTAGGAATAGTAACATCATTAGTAATTTCTATTTGCACATTAAAACAAAATAGTAAGATAATTGAAGACTCAAATAAAGCAAATATTATTCTTTATATTGATTTTAATCCTACTACTAGTAGATACTATATAGTTATTAAGAACTTTGGGAATAGTGTTGGTAAACTTATTTCTATTAAAATTACTCCTAAACTAAATTGGAAAAAGACAAAATTTAAACAGAATAGAAGACCGATTACAGACTCAAAAAATGTATTATTAGCGCCAAATCAAAAAATAGCATCTTGGTTTGATTTTAAAGATTATCCAGATAGAAAATTTAAAGTAACATTAAATTATGAATCTTTAGGGAAAAAATATATCAATGAATATGAGATTGATTTATCATTTGTTGATAATATAGATTGGAGAGTTCAATACGCATTTGATGATAATACAAAAGATAACAAAGAGGCATTATATAAAATAAATAACAGCATTCAAGATTTAACAGATAAATTCAGATAATTTTGTTAGAAGTATTGTATTTAATAAGGTTTTGTGCTATTATAAAACTAAATCAAGGAGGAATTTATGGAAAATAGAAAATATAAGGTAAGAAGAGATAATATTTATGTTGGTGAAGTTGTAAGAACTGATAGTATATATCGTTATGAAAGAGATACGGACTTACTTCGTACTAAACCAGGACAATTAAATACAGGTAGTTGGTTTTCTTATAGAAGTATGCTATTTGTGCCTAATGAGAAAAAATTATCAAATGACTTATTATATCGAAGCCCTAACTACCCTATTCTAAATGTCACTGATGATGAAACTTGTTTAGGCCTTGGAGAAAAAAGTATAGTAATAAAAGATGCTTGTAATTTAGCAGCATTACTTGAATATTTTGGATATAATAAAGATTTAACTTTTGAAGACATAATGAGAATAAGAAAAACTTTCTTTACAGGAAAATTTGCTATGGATAATTGTGAATTATTTGGTTGGAAAGAAATTCAACCTGAAGATTGGACATACTATAAAAAGGGTATTAAAATTATTGATCCTGAAGAATTAAAAAGAATAATAGCTCAAGAAATAAGAGTTCAACAGGCAGGACATAGATTATTTACAGGAATTCCTGAAAGTGTATTACCTAGAGAATATTTTGATGTTTTAGATAAAATGGGTGATAATGATTTAATGCATGCTCTTA
Source organism: uncultured Bacilli bacterium (assembly GCA_947629035.1). Taxonomy (GTDB): domain Bacteria; phylum Bacillota_I; class Bacilli_A; order RF39; family UBA660; genus CANRCE01. The sequence goes on from CANRCE010000006.1 coordinate 49,009, forward strand.
AAAGGCATGAAAAAATGAATACTTTTGCACCACATAAACAAGAAGGCCCTGTTAAAAAATTAACGAGATTTTAAAAGAAAATTTTAAGCATTAACGCTTAAAATCTTCTTTTTCTATTGCTTTATATTCTTTTGAATTTTTAGACTGAAATATACCTATAATATTTTCATAATTTTTATTATCTAATGCACCATTATTATATAATTTTTAACAAACTCTTTATATTTATTATCTTTGATTCTAAATATTTTATCCATTAGAAATTGAACTAATTGATAAATCATTTCTTTAAAATGTTCAAATGTTGATTTTAAAGAATAATTTTCTTCTTTTAATTCTTGAATTTCATTTTCTTTAATATTCAACTTCCTGATTAAGTTTTTCATTATTTCCTGTTAGTAATTTTAATCTTTTACGATTCCAATTTTGTCTTTGACAAAATTATTAACCCCCTAGGAATTTTGTCAAGTGTATCAAAATATCTGTAGGTATTTTTATAAAAATAAAAACCATCTCAATTAAGAGATGAAATATATTTGAATGCTCGAAAAGTTCGAACAGATTCGTCAATGGAGCGATAGCTTTACTTATATTCGAAAAATTATACTCCCAAGATTGACTAAATCAACTAAATTAATTATAGCAATTTCTAGAATTATTTCGCAAATTTTTAGACTAAATGCAGGTTTATAAAAATTTGTTTAATTTACTAGACTTATTTCAGGTTTAAAGTCAA
>CANRCE010000007.1 GCA_947629035.1 uncultured Bacilli bacterium
AGATACTTTTTGTGGTACCATTTTGGTACCACCTTTTATTTTACACTTTAAAAGCACTTTCCTTATAAATAAAAAAGGAAGAAATATAAAACCTATATTTCCTCCTAGACACTTTTAACAAGTGCTACTTTACTATATGCCAACAAATTTATGTTTAGAACGTGATTTTGATTTAACTATTAAAATTATTGATAAAACAACAATAAATACTACTACGGATGATAAAGTAATAATTAAATAAGTAAGATAAGTATCTGATTTTTGTTTATAATATTCGACATCTTCACCATTATATCTTTGTAGAGTATTCTCTTCACTATCAAAAACATATAAAGATTTCTTTCCTGTAGCTACATTAATTCCATATACTAGATAAAATGGACTTTTATTATCGGTTGCGTAAGTTGTATTAGCTTTTTGTTTCTTATAGTAAACATTAATTTTAGAATCTTGATAATCTATAGTCGTTTTTTGATAATCACTTGGAATAGCTTCTTTATCATCAATTAAATTTAAAACAACATTTCCTACTTTAAATTCTTGATATAAACTATATTTATTATCTTTATAATTATAAAAGTTTGTATTTCCCTCTTTATCTTTTAAAACAACTAAATAATTATTCATTTTTTCATTATAATAAGCATCAATTTCTTCATCATTTATTTTTATTTTTTCTTTTAGATAACCATAGGGAGCTTCAATGTCTTTACAACCTCTCATAACAGTATAAATATCATTTCCTATTTTAACTTCGATGGGATCTAATTCTTTAACGTTAGCATTAATTACATAAATTTTTTCATTACCATTTTCAGCGATTACTTTTATTTCGATTTTATTAATTCCCTCTTGAACATTAATTTCCCCGATACCTCTAATTGTTGCTTTACTATCTACAGCAGTTGCTTTTACATTAATTTTAGAAGTACCACTAGGAAGTTCTAGCGAATATTCTAATTTGTCTTTATCAAAACTAGGATTTAGTGAATAACCCTCGACTTCTAAAAGGCTTAAATTATTATTGCTACTATAATTCTTTTTATTATCAGTTGATCCATTATTACCACTACTATTTCCTCCAGATGATCCAGGGTTTGGAGTACTGTTGTTAGTAACGTTAATAACGGATACTGAAACTGACTTACTACCTGTAAAAGGATTAGCATCGAAATCAGCTGCATCAATAGCTTTAACAGTAATAGTTGCAGTACCAGTACCTTTGGCAACAAAGGTAAAACTATAGGTATTGTTTTCTAACCATTGTCCACCTGTTCCTCCAGAGAGAATAGAACTATCAGATGATGTTACACTAAAATTACCAGCGATATTATCAACTTTAACGGAAATAGTAACGTTATCACCTACTTTGGCATTAACAACATTAGACCAAATTGATAATGTTCCACTTGCCAAAACATTTACTTTAAAGGTTATAAAAGCCATAAAAGCTAAAACAAGATATCCTACTTTCTTTTTCATTTTTACTACCCTCCTATTTATTGGGAAATCTTACCCGTATTCATTATGTAGTTTTTAACTAAAACATAATCGACAGCATTAACAGTTCCATCTTTATTTGCATCTGCTGCTACTAAATAAGCACCAGTAATATTAGAACTTTTCATAATATGATTTTTTATTTTAACGTAATCAACAGCGCTTATAATACCATCTCCAGTTACATCACCATAAATAACTGCAATATATGTCTTTTCCCCATCACTTGCTGTTACAGTTACAGTATCTCCAGTTTTAAAAATATCATTTGTTTTTAGTTTTCCAGAAGCATCTTTTACTGATACTTTAACGGTATTATTATAACTAACTATATTTCCAATAATTGAAGATACATTAGTTTTAGGTTCAATTCCAAATACATATTTATCATTATATTTAAATCCCGAATTATTCATTGCTTCATTTACTGTGATTTTCTCATCTTCACTTCGATTAAAAGTTATGGTATAAGTTCTAGTTTTTTTATTACCAGCTGTTACTATAATACGATTAGTTTGAACATTAGAAGTAATATTTATTGTTCCAATTCCACTTGCTGTTGAGGTTTTAACAAATGGTATTGCTTCGATTTTAACTGATTTTATATCACTATCTAAATAGATATTATAGTTATATGTGTCATAAGTAAAATTATTAACAGTTTCTCCATTTACTTTTAAATCTGATAAATAGTTATTAGGATTTCCAAGTACTGGAGCTGTAACATTATAATTTGGCATTTGTTTATATACAGGAATTACAAAGGTTATGGCTGTATCAATATATGAACTTAAATTATTATTGTATCCTAAATATGTCGTTCCCCCTTCACTAACAGGAGCTGTTAAGTTTTGTTGATATTGATGATCAAAATTTCCATTTGTGGTAGAGACATCAAATCTTTCATAATAAAGGGTATCTTGGTTAATAGAAATATAGTTATTAGTAAGAAATTTAGCACCACCATTAATTGCTTTATATGGACTATCCCAACCATGTGTTTTAGCATAATATAAGCCATTTTGAATATTTGTAGCGCAATCTGTTGCATAAGCTCCAATGTTAAAGAAATTATAGTAACCTGAATAAGTCTGTCCACAATAGCTAAAACTATCGCCAGTTGAAGAAGCACTACCAGAAGCTCCTACTTCTAAAAGCATTCTACTAGAAGTATGAAGTGCACTAACATTAGCATTTTTACTAGCATTTACAATATCAGAAGAATAGTTACCTGTTGAGCCATCTTCATAAAGGTCATCTTCACCTTTTACTTTATCATTGTAATAACTATATGGTTTATTAAATAAGGTTTTTCCACTAAAGAATTTTTCAATAATATCAGAGGTTTGGTTATCACGATATTCCAAGGTTTCAAAAGCAAAAATATATTTTTCATTTAGATAATTACGTGGATCGGTATAATAGGCAATGGCTTCTTTTGAAGCATTATACCATCCTGGTTCTCCAGAAAATTCAGAAAAAACATTAGTAAAAATATTATATGTCGTACTAGTAGTTGATAAATAGTTTTCATTAAAAGAACTTTTTTCAAGTAAACTTGCACCATTACCACTTTCTCCATCGACAACATCATCAAAATTTAAATTTATATTTTCAGCAACAAAATTCCATAAAGGATGTCTTGCATGAAGTTCTAATAAATAAGGAAAATAACTACTAGGAAATCCACTATTAGAAAGAATTTGCTGATAACTTGCAATGGTATCCCCATTCGTTTTATTATTATAATAATTATTAGCAAAACTTGATAATTTTGTTGTATTAATAAAGTAACCACAAACATAGCCACTTCCAGATCCTGTATCTACTTTATAGTAATAGCTACAATTCTTATTTGACTTTGTTTCAACGGTTTCAAGAATATTAACTTCATCTCCACAGTTTATTTTTGTATTAGTGTAACTACTGCCTGTTGCTGTTGTTTTTAGAGTTATTGCACCTGTATCTTCATAGCAAGCAACAGTTCCATCTTTTTTATGTTCTTCTTGATAATTATCTTTTGAATAGCTATCATCTGTATTTCCAATTGAAGATTGATTAATTTTAATAAAAGTACCACAAACATAGCCAACATTATCTCCATATTTTACTTTATACCATTTATCTGGGACATCACAGCCATCACCACTACCGGCATTAGTATCCAATATGTCAACAACAGTACCATTAAATAAATCGGTTACTTTTGTATTACTTCTACCAGGACCAGAACGTAAGGTTAAAGAATCATCAACGTTAACTGTTCCTTTTAAATTGGCAGCATTAACACTATATATTAAACTAAAAAATATTAAAAAGAATACTAAAATATATTTTTTATTCATAACACTATACCTCATAATAAGTATATCACAATACACTTTTTTTTGCTACAAATATATATTTAGTTTACATAAATAAAAACTATTTTTGTAAAAGAAAAACCAATCCTATTTATAAAGATTGATTTTTCTTTTTATTTTATAACGATATAAATATTTATTTTTAGGAATTATTTTTAAGAGTGAATTTAGTTTTTCTAAATCAGATGTCTTTTTTTCTTTAAATAAAGCATCTTGTTTTTGTAAAAGAATAGGGCCAAAATATATTTCTTTTCTATTATATCTTTTTTTACCCTTTTCAAATAAAATTACTGTATAAATAATATTTGCTTCTTTAACTAATTCTTCATCTTTTATATAATAACCTAATTTAGTAATTCTTTTTCTTAAAAATTCTAAATTATTGTTACTTTGTAAAACTAAATATTTAACATTTTTTAATTTCTTATTATCATATCTTAAAATACCAACCATTTTATTAGAACCAAGTCCTGACATAACAATTGTATCAATATTATCTTCTTCTTTTATAACATCAAGACCATTTCCTAATCTAGCTTCAATTTTATGTTCTAATCCTTCTTTTTTTAAATTTAAAATTCCTGATGTTAAAGCCTCTTTATTAATATCACTGATAATTATTTTTATATTTTTTCTATTTTGGTATAAATAAATATCTAAAAGTGCATGATCACAGCCAATATCGATAACATTACTATCATCATAAATATATTTAGCAACCACACCAAGTCGTTTAGATAGCTTATTCATTTAAGAAATCCTTTAATTTTCTACTACGGGATGGATGTCTTAATTTTCTTAATGCTTTAGCTTCAATTTGTCTTATTCGCTCTCTTGTTACGCCAAACATCTGCCCTACTTCTTCAAGTGTTTTACAAGAACCATCATCAAGTCCAAAACGAAGTCTTAATACTTGTTCTTCTCTTTCGGTTAAAGTAAGTAATACATCGGAAATTGCATCTTTTAATAATTCATGAATAGTAAAATCTTCTGGTGACATACTTCTCTCATCAGGTACAAAATCTCCTAAATGAGAATCATCTTCTTCACCAATTGGTGTTTCTAATGATACGGGATCTTGAGCTATTTTTAATACTTCTCTTATTTTATCAGGAGTTAAATTCATCTTTTTAGCTAATTCTTCATCTGTAGGTTCTCGATTTAATTCTAGGGTTAATTGTCTTTGACAACGGGATAGTTTATTGATTGTTTCAACCATATGAACAGGAACTCTAATGGTTCTTGCTTGATCTGCGATTGCTCTAGTAATAGCTTGTCTTATCCACCAAGTAGCATAGGTTGAAAATTTATATCCTTTATTGGCATCAAATTTTTCAACGGCTTTCATAAGACCTATATTTCCCTCTTGAATTAAATCTAAAAATAGCATTCCTCTTCCAACATATCTTTTAGCAATAGATACAACAAGTCGAAGATTAGATTCTGCTAAAATATTTTTGGCCTCTTCATCACCTTTGGCAATTCTTTCAGATAAAGCAGTTTCTTCTTCTAATGATAGTAAGCTTATTTTACCTATTTCTTTAAGATACATTCTAACGGGATCATTAATTGTAAGTTCTTTAGCGATAGTGTTGTCTTTTAATAATTCTTCTAAATTACCTCCAGAAGTATCATCAGCATCATCATCGGCATCATTTTCTGAAAAAATATCAATATTGTTTTCTACTAAAGCATTATATAAATCATCCAAAGCATCACTATCTAGATCCAAACCTTTTAAAGCAACAGCTAACTCTTCATAAGTAACATATCCTTGAGTCTTTCCTTTTTTAATTAATTCTTGCTTTCGCTCTTCGAAGTTTTTTATTTCTTCAATCATTTCTTCACTCCTCTTATTTCCATTATTTCTTTTAATATTTTTGCTTGTTCTAATGGATTTTCTTCTTTTTTTAATTTTATATTTAATTCATTAACACGCATATTTTTAGGATATTCATTTACAACATAAATATAATCTTCAATTTCTTCTTCCGTATAATTTTCTTTTAAATGTAAAGACATTATTTGTCTTAAAGTCGTAAGTAATGGTTCATTATTAGCAAGATAGCTTATTAAATCTGCTAAAATAATAACACCATATTTATGATAATAATAAATAATTTCATTAGCTAAATATCTGATATTATCATTAGGAAAATAAATAACTTTATTTTCAACCATATTAATAACATGTTCATCTATTAACATATAATTTATTAAATATTCACTAGCTTTTTGATATTTATCTACGGGTTCTTTTTGTGGTTTAATTTTTTTAATTTTAGGTTTTACATTATCATTTTTATATTTAATTAATTTATCATATAATGTTTGATAAGCAATATCATAGTTTGTAGCTAACTTTTTCAAAGTAAGTTCTACGACAATATCATCATCAATTTTAGCAAGTTCTTTAAGTGATGATCCAATATATTGAGATATATCTTCTACATCATTTAAATTTCTATTATTTTTTAAAAGTTCCATTTTATAATCAATTACATTAATTGCATTATTAATTTTATTTAAAAAGGCATCTTTTCCTTTAGTCAAAATATATTCATCTGGATCAAGATTATCTTCTAATCTTACAATTTTGGGAGATATATTATATTCTTCCAATAAACTAATTGCTAAATTAGTAGCTTTAGCTCCAGCCTCATCGCCATCAAAACACAAGATTATATTATCGCTCATTTTCTTTAAAATGTCAATATGTTCTTTAGTTAAAGCTGTTCCCATGGTGGCTATACAATTATCAATACCAACGGTTGATGCTCTAATTACATCCATAAATCCTTCCATTATTATAATAGAATCATTTTTCTTTAAATAAGATCGCGCCAAATGATAATTATATAAAATTTTTCCTTTTTTAAAAATATCTGATTCTTTAGAATTAACATATTTACTATTATCATGAGTATTATATATTCTTCCTGAAAAAGCTACTGGATTACCATTTAAATCATATATAGGAAACATAATACGATTAACAAAAATATCATTTGCTTTTTCATTAGTTAAACCTAATTTAATTAAATTATCTAAATTATATTTTTTACCAATTAAATAATCTGTCAAAGATATTTTAGCAATAGATAATCCAATACCAAATTTTTTAATTGTATCTTTATCGATTTGTCTTTTTTGTAAATATTCTATAGCATTTTTACCAAGACTACTATAAAGATTATTTTGATAAAATTTAACACTATTTTCATATATTTCATAATCTTGATTATTTGTTTTTTTATTTTTAATATTACCTAAATTATAACCAACTTTCTCTGCTAGTAATCTTACTGCTTCAATATAAGATATATGCTCATAATCAGATACAAAAGTAAAGACATTTCCTGTTTTACCACAAGAAAAGCAAGTATAAATCTGTTTTTCTTTGGAAACACTCATACTTGGTGAATGATCATCATGAAAGGGACAAACTCCAAAATAATTTTTACCTCTTTTGGTAAGTTCGACATATTTTGAAATTACTTCAACGATGTCATTTTTCTTTCTTATTTCATTTATTAATTCGTTATTTATATATGACACAAAAATGTCCTCCCAATATTAATATTAGTTTTTTTTTTACAAATTCCTTTTTTTAGAACTAATTTTTTTAAAAAAAATATAAATTTGACATTTTTTTTACACTTTTTTAATAAACATAGCATCTCCAAAAGAGAAAAAACGATAATTATTTTTCTTGGCTTCTTCGTAAGCATTCATAATTATTTCTCTAGAACTAAAAGCAGAAACTAACATCAACAATGTTGATTTAGGAAGATGAAAGTTAGTAATTAAACCATCAATAGCCTTGAATTTATAACCAGGATAAATAAAGATATCGGTTATTCCCTCACAACTTTTAAAAGTATTATATTTACTCATAATAGTTTCTAATGTTCTAACAGAAGTCGTACCTACACAAATAATATTTCTTCCCTCTTCTTTAGCTTTATTTAAAATATCAGCACTTTCTTTACTTAAATAATATCTTTCACTATGCATCTTATGATTAGTTACATCTTCGACATTTACTGGTCTAAATGTACCAAGACCTACATGAAGGGTTACATAGCAAACAATTATCCCTTTACTTTTTAATTCTTCTAATAATTGGGTAGTAAAGTGTAAGCCTGCTGTTGGAGCAGCAGAGCTTCCCATGTTTTTAGCATAAACAGTTTGATAACGATTTTTATCATCTAAATTTTCTTTTATATAAGGAGGAAGAGGCATTGTACCTAGTTCATTTAATATTTCGTAAAAAATACCATCATAAGTAAATTCTATTTCTCTAATTCCCTCATCTTTTAGACCAACACATTTTCCAACTAAAATACCATCTCCAAATGATATAACGGTATTTTCTTTTACTCTTTTGGCAGGTTTTACTAAACAATTCCATGTATTATCTTTAATATTATCTAAAAGTAAAAGTTCAATTGTGGCTTTCGTATCTTCTTTAATGCCTTTAATTCTAGCAGGCATTACCTTGGTATCGTTTAATACTAAAACATCACCTTTTTTTAAATATAGACCAATATTTTTAAAGGTATCATGCTTAATGTCACCAGTATCTTTATCTAATACCATTAATTTTGAAGAGCTACGGTCTTTAAGTGGTGTTTGAGCAATATAACTATCTTCTAATACATAATCAAAATCATCTGTTTTCATAATTATCACCAACGTTTTTTATTATACTATTTTTTTTAATCAAAGTAAAGAAAAAAGCTTAAACCACTTAAGCTTTAAATTTTATAATTCTATTTTATCTAAATCTTCTGCTATATCTAACTGTGCTTTAATTAAATTAACAACACGTGATTTATATACAGTAATATTTTTCTTTAATAATAAGGCTTCATTTTCTGTCTTTTCTGCTGTAAGTAAAGCTTCATGAATAATGGAATTGGCATTTTTTTTAGCATCTTCGATAATCATTTTTGATTCTGCTTTAGCAAGCTCTCTCATCTTATCAGATGTTTCTTGAACAGCAATTATTGCTTTAGACAATTTTTCATCAACATTGCCTGTTTCGTTTAATTTATGCTCAAGCTCTAAAACTTTATTTTCCAATTTTGTGTTTTCATTACTTAATTTTTCTAATCTTTTAATCACAACATCAATAAACTTATTTACTTCATCGATATTATAACCGTTTGAAGCGATTGTAAATCTCTTCATAAATATTCCACCTCATATTCTAACTTTTACCACTCTAAATCAACATCTGTTTTCTTTTTTCCTTTTTCATCATCTTCTGAAATACTACCTTCGACATTAACATTTTTTGGTGTACATAAAAATATACCTCCACCAATTTTTTGAAGATCTCCTCCAATGGCATAAACTGTACCACTTAAAAAGTCGACAATGCGTTTAGCTTGATCTGGAGTTACTCTTTTCATATTTACAACAACTGTATTTCTCTTTTTTAAATGGTCAGCAATCTGTTGACTTTCAGAGTATGCTCGTGGTTCTAATAAAATCATTTTACCACTATTACTAGGAATAGTTACATTTTCAACACTGTAATATTCATCTTCTCCTGCTACCTCTTCAACTTCTTCAGATAACATTTTTTTTAATTTATTTAAGCCCATGTCTAATCTCTCCTATTCTCTATATTTTAAGTTTATCATAATTTATAATAAATTACAACTATTTTTCTCTTTTTAAAAAAATTATTCACATTTCATTATTTTTCCACTTGTATTTTCATATAATTTAAAACTATAAGAATCTTTAAATTTTCTATCATTACAGCTATATTTAAGTTGAATATAAGAACCATTGCTAGTAGAATTTAATTCTTCATCATTTATTGGATTAATAATCGGAGATTTTAAATAATTATTTTGTATCAAATCAAATAAATAGATTTTAACATTTTTATCAGTATTTGAGCTACAATCTATATCTAAATCATAGCGATTATCACTTATATAGAGATTTACGGCATTTTTGATTGAATTAATCGTGTTATTACAGCTGTCTATTTTATTTTTATTAACTAAATTCATAACATTAGGAATTAAAAAAAGGGATAGTAAAGCTAATATTGAGACAACCATTAACATTTCTATTAAGGTAAAACCTTTACTCATTATCTATCACCTCGATATTATTAAAAGCAAAGTCTAAACTACTCGTTTCACTATAATTTTTATCAAGACTTATCATCATCGATATTGTACTTTTGGCTGTAATAATTTCTTCATTATAGGAAAGAAAAGATCCAATTTCTTTATCATCTTTATTTTTACAGATTATATCAAAATAATTAAGTTTAACTGTATTATCTGTATTATTAGTAATATTAAATTCTACTGTTGTATTATTATTAAAATAATAAAATTTAACATCTGTTACGAAAATATTTTCTTCTTCGGTTTCAATCTTAATATCTTTATTATAAATTGGAAAATTATTGTCAGGTTCATCATTTTCTTGTTTAAGATTTTTTTTACATCCCATAAGCATTAATATTAGTATTAAACATAAAATTTTTTTCATATTTTATTTCTCCTAATTAGTTAATTTATAACAATAATTGTCATAATAATTAAATCCAACTTCACAATTACTCATACAAGCTTCTAAAGCTTCACTTTGGGTTTGATATGCTTTAGTGGTATCTAAACTACAATAATAATTTACTTGTTTATGAAGTACGGGAACAGTATTGTTTACTACTTTACTACATGTACTATTCTCATCACAATTATCACCAGAACAAGTATATCCTGATGGACAAGAATAACTATATTCTGAAGCAACTTCTCCTTTTACTTTACAATTACTACTAATTGTTCCATCACTACATTTATATTGAGTTGTTGCTGTAGCTGTACAAGATACACTGCTATAATTATTGGTGCAAGTACTTGAATCATATTTATATTTATTAAATTGATCTTGTATTGGTGTTTTATGAGTTAACCAAGGAAGAGAAAAATCAGAACAAAAATTACCAGTACAACCAGTTGGTCCTCTAAATTGGCCATCCGTTACATTAAGTTGACAAGCTGTATTTGACTGTGGACATGTACTACTATCTTGATTTAGACCAGTATAATTTGCTGTATAACCACTAGGACATGTTGTTGAATCATTTAAGCTTATATTGGTAAGTCCCACCATACTACATATTTTAGCATCACAAACTTCTCGCTTACCTAATGAAGTACCTCTTAACCCACAATTTGTATTATACTGAATATTTTTACAAGATGACGAACTATCACATATTGTTACACTATCTGTATAGCAAAAATAATTACAATCGCCTTCACCATCATTACAATATGGTTGAAATCCACTTCTTACTATATGGGCTACACCAACGGTACTGCTTCCACAACTAACTTCATCATCTTTAAGAGCACTACCATTTAAATATTGATAATAACCTACACCTGGACAACCAGCAGGCCAACCAATTCCCAACCATATATATCCTGGGTTTGATTTATCACAAGATATATCGAATGTTTCTGTAACATTAGTTTTCTTTATAATGCAATTTTTTGTATTTTGGGTTGTTCCATTAGGGCATTTATAATTATGAATTTTGGCATTTGTATCCTCTGTAGTGCAATCATTTTCTGCTAGGTTTTTTGTAGTATATGTTTTATTTGGATATAGACTACATTTATATTTACCAGTTGCTGTTTTGGTAACCGTCTTTTCTGTAACAACATAACAAGCATTATTAGCTTCACTATAAGTATCATAATATTTTTTAGTATAACTACAATAATACTTATTTGTTTCTGTATGGCTAACTGTTCCTCCTGTTGATGATTCTATATTGAGTTTTTTTTGAGAAACAGATGATATATTTCCAGCATAATCTTCAGCATAGGCATATATTTGTGTATCTGATGTCTGCCTAATTAAAGAAGAGCCACTACTAAAATCTTTATTATTTTTACTATAGTGATAGGTAATATTTTTGCTTAAGTTATCAGTTGAACCACTAAAGTTAACATTGTAATTACTAGAAAAACTTATATTGGGTGCACTTGGTGGTTCATTATCAAATTGATAATTATTACTACATATTTCTTTTGAAGTTGTTTCTTTTAGGCTATAAACATTTACACATACATTTAATTTATTGGAATTAATTGTAATTGGAACATTTACATTAGTTGCTCCAGTTTGAGTTTTACTTGAAAGTTTGCTTCCATTATTTTTTATATAATATTCATAATAATCTATATTACTTCCTGAAACAGCTATTTCAACATTTAAGTTACGGTACCAATTATTTTTTACATCACCACTTGGAGTAAATGTTACATTAGGTTGAAATCCTTCGATACAGCTATCATCATCAAGAATAATTTTAGCAGATAAAACTTTAGTTGTTATATCTCTAGATACTCTAATTAATGTATCTTTAGTTATATCAGGTTTCAATGCTTCGATATCACTTTCTTTAAAATAGCCTTTATTAATTAACATTAACATACTAATACAACTATACTCAACATTTGGATCACTGTCATCTTGAAACCAATATTTATTTTGATTTTTAAGTTCTGTTGCATATAGTTTACTAGCTCTTTCTAATAAATTATAAGAAGCATTATAGCTAACTTCTTTGGCTTTTTTCGTAGTATTAGTTACTACAACAATACCAATGGTAGAAATTATTCCTATAACAGCAATAGTTATTAATAATTCTATTAAAGTAAAACCTTTACTGTGTACTTTTTCCATAGCCTCACCTATTATCATTTTAACATATACTTATCTATTTATCAAGAAAAAAAAGATAAGTTCTCCTTATCTTTATACTAATTCTAAGATAACCATTAAAGAATTATCTCCACGTCTTTCTTTCATTTTAACAATTCTTGTATAGCCACCATTTCTTTCTTTATAACGATCTTTTAATTCACCAAATACTTTGTTAACACAAACTTCATCATTATGTAAGCTAGCTAGTGCTAATCTTCGAGATACAAGATTTCCTTTTTTACCATATGTAATCATTTTATCAAAGTTCTTACGAACTTCTTTAGCTCTTGTTTCAGTTGTTATAATTTTTTCATTTAAAATTAGTTGTTTAGTTAAAGTTGCTAACATACTTCTTCGATGTTTGTTATCTCTTCCTAACTTTCTATAAGCCATAATAATCCTCACTTTCTAATTATCGTTTCTAAAGTTTAATCCAAGTTCCTTTACTTTATCCATAACTTCTTTTAAAGATTTCTTACCTAAATTACGAATTTTCATCATTTCATTTTCTGATTTATCTACTAAATCACGAAGAGTTAATATACCTGCTCTTTTTAGACAGTTATATGCTCTTACAGAGAATTCTAAATCGTCAATTGAAGTATCTAAAATTTTAACATTTGGATCTTCACTTTTAGAAATCATAAGTCCTGTTTCATCGGCAATTTCATTTAAATTTGCTAAAATTTCAAAATGTTCTATTAATATACGACTAGCAAGTGCAATAGACTCTTCAGGAGTAATAGAGCCATTAGTCCATACCTCAAGAATTAATTTATCATAGTTGTTGTTTTGACCAACTCTGGCATCTTCTACTTCATAATTAATTCTTTCAATTGGAGAATATAAACTATCTATAGCGATAACTCCTGCCTTTTTGTCGGTAAATAATTTTTTGTTATCATCTGCTCTTACATATCCTCTTCCACTACCAATAGTCATTTCCATATTCAACTTACCACCTTCGGCTAAAGTGGCAATAACTTGATCTGGATTTAAGATTTCAATGTCAGCATCTTTTTCAATATCAGAAGCTCTTACTACTCCTTCTTTGTCTGCTTTCAATCTTAAAATTTTGCTATCATCTTTAGCATAATTTTTTAAAACTATTGATTTTAAGTTTAAAACGATTGCAGTTACATCTTCGATTACTCCATCAATTTTTTGAAATTCATGAGCTACACCATCAATTTTTACGGATGTAATTGCATCACCCGGAAGAGATGATAACATTACTCTTCTTAAAGCATTACCTAAAGTTGTACCAAAACCTCTTTCTAATGGTTCAATTACAAATTTACCATAATTACTACTTTCGATATACTCTTTTACCTTATAATCAGGTTTTTCAAATTTTAACATATATTACCTCCTTTTATCCACGTCTTCTTTTTGGTGGACGACATCCATTATGTGGAACTGGTGTTATATCTTCAATTGATTTTACCTCTAAACCTGCTGTTTGAAATGCTCTTATAGCAGATTCTCTTCCTTGTCCTAGTCCTTTAACTTTAACATCTACACTGCGCATACCCATATCATATGCTGCTCTTCCTGCTGATTCAGCTGCTGATGCTGCTGCAAATGGAGTTGATTTTTTACTTCCTTTAGTTCCTAATTTACCAGGACTAGACCAACATATTGCATTACCATCTAAATCAGTAATTGTTACAATTGTATTATTATATGTTGATGAAATATTGGCAATTCCATGTGGAATATTCTTCTTTACTTTTCGTTTTCTTGCTTTATAAGCCATAAAACTTACCTCCTTATATTATTTTTTCTTATTAGCTACTACTTTTCCTTTACCTTTACGAGTACGAGCATTTCGATTAGTTCTTTGTCCTCTTACAGGTAAACCTTTTTTGTGTCTATCACCACGATAACATTTAATTTCCATTAAATTCTTAATATTCATGTTAACTTCACGGCGTAAGTCACCTTCAACTAAATACTTATCTACTTCATTTCTAATGCGTGTAAGTTCATCTTCAGATAAATCTTTAGCTTTTTTATCTAAATTAACTTCTGCATCATTTAAAATTGTTCTTGACAATTTTCTTCCAATACCATGAATTGCTGTTAAAGCTATTTCAGCTCTTTTATCATTTGGTATTTCTACACCTTTAATACGTGCCATATAAATTCCCTCCTATATTAACCTTGTTTTTGCTTATGTTTTGGATTTTCACAAATTACCATAACTTTGCCTTTTCTTTTTATTACTTTGCATTTATCACAAATAGGCTTTACAGATGCTCTTATTTTCATTTTCTTCTTCCTCCTATTTTTTATTATAAACTATTCGCCCATGTGCCAAATCATAAGGTGATAATTCTAAAATCACCGTATCACCTGGTACAATTCTGATATTATTAATTCGCATTTTACCAGAAACATGAGCTTCGATAACATGACCACCTTCAATTTCAACTTTGAAGTTACCACCAGGAAGTAATTCTAGTACTTTCCCTTCAGTTTCAATAACATCATTTTTACTCAAAATTATCATCTCCTGTTAAAATCTCATAGCCATCTTTTTTAACAACGATTGTATGTTCAAAATGGGCTGATGGCTTATTATCTCCAGTTACTATTGTCCAATCATCATCTTCCATAAATACTTCTTCTGTACCTAAATTAATCATTGGTTCAATAGCAATTACCATATTTTCTTTTAAAATAATACCAGTATTTTTTTTACCATAATTAGGAACATCAGGATCTTCATGTAAATGATTTCCTACTCCATGTCCTACTAATTCTCTTACAACTCCAAGTTTATGCTTTTTAGCATAACTTTCTATAGCATAACCAATATCCCCTAAACGGTTTCCAGCTTTAACTTGAGCTAGCCCTTCATATAAACATTTTTCTGTATGCTCTAGAAGATATTTTTTCTTATCACTAACATCTCCGATAGCATAACTCCAAGCTGAATCACCATGATAGCCCTTATAACAAGCACCAATATCAATACTTATGATATCACCATTTTTAAGTTTCCTATTTTTGGGTATTCCATGAACTACTTCTTCATTTATGGAAGTACAAATACTATTAGGAAAGCCTTCATAATTTAAAAATGATGGAGTTGCATCATGACTTATAATAAAATCATAAGCTAATTTATCTAATTCTAATGTTGTAATACCAGGTTTTAGATAATCTTTTAGATATTGATGAGTAAGATAGACAATATGTCCAGCTTTTCTTAATAATTCTATTTCATATTCTGATTTAATGCTTATCATTTAAGATACTCCTTTATTTCCATGAATATATCGTTACTACTTTTATCTTCACTTACTTGAATAGTTTTTAAAACATTCAAATTTTTATAATAATCAATTAAATCTTTAGTTTTAGAAATATAATTATCAAATCTTTTATTAAATACTTCTTCATTATCATCTTCACGTAAGACAAGTTCATGATTACAATAATCACAAATATTTTCCTTTTTAGGTTTTAACGCTGAAATAGCTAAATTATATGAAGCTCCACATTTAGGACATATAATTCTATTTAACGTTCTTTTTAAAGCAAGTGATTTATCGATATCCAAGAAAATAACAATACCTAAATCAATTTCTAAATCTTTCATTAGTTCATCATACATTACTGCTTGTTTTGTATTTCTTGGATAACCATCTAAAATGTAACCTTTTTTACATTCTTTGCTACTTAATTTTTTTCTTAATATTTTGATCATGGTCTCATCATCAACAAAGTCTCCAGTTTTGATAATTGTCTTTATTTTTTCTCCTAATTTACTTCCTGTGGCTATCTCATCACGAAGTAAATCACCGGTTGAAATATGAGGAATATTATATTCTTCGCTAATTAATTTTGCCTGTGTGCCTTTTCCAGCTCCTGGGGCTGCTATAAATATAATATTCTTCATTATTTTCCTCCTTTGTAGCTCCGATTAATAAGGCTACTTTCAATTTGTTTGTAAGTATCTAAAGCAACACCTACAACAATTAAAATACCGGTTCCTCCAATTCTAACACTTGCAGGTAATCCTGTAGCAATAAAACTACTGAAGATTATTGGAAGTCCTGCAATAATACTTAAGAATGTTGTTCCAAGTAAAGTAATTCTTCCTAATATTTTCTTTATATAATTTGAAGTTTCCTTACCTGGTCTAATTCCTGGAATATATCCACTACTTCTTGATAAATTCTTTGACAATTCTTCTGGGTTAACTTGTAAGAATGTGTAGAAAAATCCAAACAAGAAGATAAAGATAATATAAAGAATAAAACCAGTTGGAGTTGTATAATTTATATACTTGGCTACAAATACTGAAAAGTTACTTTCACTTCCTAGTAAACTTGCAATAAAAGATGGTATTGTAAAGATTACTGAAGCAAAGATAACAGGCATTACACCAGCAGAATTTAATTTAAAAGGAATATAATTTTGTTTTTTTCCATAAGCACTGCTAGTTTGATTAGAATATTGAATTGGTATTCTTCGTTCAGAGCATTCTATATAGATTACTCCAACTACAATTAATATGTAGAATACAACAAACAATATAAAACTAATAATACCAATAAACAATGAACTAGAACCTTCAAGAATTAAAGCATTAAAAGTATCAATAAACATATGTGGTATGTTTGCGATGATACCTGCCATAATGATTAGTGAAATACCATTTCCTATACCTTTAGCAGTCATTTGATCTCCTAACCATAATAGGAAAGCTGTACCTGCTGTTAAGATAACAGAAATTTTTACATAATCAATTGTTTGCCCATTTTTAACAAGAGCAAATGATAAAGCAAAACCTTGAATAAAGGCAATAACAATACCTAAATAACGATTAATTTGATTAATTTTTTGTCTTCCTTGAGCTCCACTTTCTTTAAGTTCTGTAAAATATGGTATTATATCCATTTGTAAAATACCTGTAATAATCGATGCAGAGATATAAGGCATAACTCCTAAAGCGAATATGGAAAATCGCTCTAAAGCTCCTCCACCGATTGCATTTAACATTTCAAAAAGTCCTAAATTTGAAATTGCCTCTTTAGTTCCTGGAACTGGTATCGTCGTTCCAATTATAAAGATGAGAAGTCCAAATAGGGAAAATCCAATTCTTTTTCTTAAATCTTTATTTTTAGGACTAAAGATATTTTTAAGGTTTTTAAACATCTAAATCACCTCTATTTTTCCACCATTTGCCTCTATTTTAGACTTGGCACTTTCAGAGAATTTATTTGCTTTTACAGTTAATTTCTTCTTAAGTTCTCCATTGCCTAAGACTTTTATCCCATCTAATTCTTTTTTAATTAACCCCACTTCTTTTAAATTTTCTATTGTAACAGTACTACCATCATCGAAACGATTTAAATCTTCAACATTAACGGTAGCATAAACTGTTCTAAATTTATAATTATTGAATCCTCTTTTTGATAATCTTCTAAATAGTGGTAATTGACCTCCTTCAAAACCAGGTCTTACTCCTCCACCACTTCGAGCATTTTGTCCTTTATGTCCTTTTCCACTTGTTTTACCAAGTCCACTGCCTGCTCCACGACCTACTCTTTTTCTAGTAGCAACAGAGCCTTCATTAGGATGTAATTCATTTAATTTCATTATCCTCTAATCTCCTCTATACTTTTACCACGAAGTTCAGCTACATGTGCTGGTGACTTTTGGGCTTTTAGGGCATTTAAAGTTGCTCTTGCCATATTGATTTTAGTACTAGAACCTAGTGATTTAGATAAAACATCTTTAACACCTGCTAATTCTAATACATCACGAACTGGACCTCCAGCTTTAACTCCTGTACCTTCAGTCGCAGGTTTTAGCATTACTCTACATGCTCCTTCTTTAACAATTATCTCATGAGATATTGTTCGATTATCAATTAATTCAACATTTATTAAATTTTTACTAGCGGCAAGGCTTGCCTTTTTAACTGCATCTGGCATTTCTTTAGCTTTTCCTGTACCAAGACCAACTTTGCCTTTACCATTTCCAACTACAACAGTAGCTGAAAAACGAAATTGACGTCCACCTTTAACAACTTTAGTAACTCTGTTAA
This sequence comes from uncultured Bacilli bacterium, assembly GCA_947629035.1. Taxonomy (GTDB): domain Bacteria; phylum Bacillota_I; class Bacilli_A; order RF39; family UBA660; genus CANRCE01. The sequence goes on from CANRCE010000007.1 coordinate 18,694, forward strand.
TAGCGATAACTTTTTCTTCCAAGTCACTTTTTGGTCTATCGTTAGACTTTCGCATTTTATTACGATTATCTCTATTAAACTTACGAGTATTAGCTTTTTTATCTTGCTTTTCGTTATTTTCTTGTGGCATATTTGTTACTTGTTCGTTTTCTTGCATAAGTTTTTCCTCCTTAAACTTTAGAATTCTAATCCTGCTTCGCGTGCTTTTTCGGCTAAAGCTTTAACACGACCATGATATAAGTATCCTCCTCTGTCAAATACAACTTTGGTAATACCTTTTGTTTTCGCTCTTTTAGCAATTTCTGTACCTATAATACCTGCAGCTGCAATGTTTCCACCGTTTGAAATTTTTAAATCTTTTTCTAAAGTAGAAGCACTAACTAACGTAACGCCTGCTGTATCATCTATAATTTGAGCAGAAATATTAGCATTTGACCTAAAAACACTAAGTCTTGGACGTTCAGGATTACCAGAGATATTTTCTCTGATTCTCTCATGTCTCATTTTTCGCATTTCATTTCTTGAAACTTTTTTAATCATTTTTATCCTCCTACTTATTTAGCTGCTTTCTTTCCGATTTTACGCCTAATTGTCTCACCTTTGTACCTTATACCTTTTCCTTTATATGGTTCAGGTGGACGAATATCACGAATATTAGATGCAAATTTTCCTACCAATATTTTATCAATACCTTCAAGTTCAATTTCTGTATTACTAATACTTGTAACTTTAATACCATCAGGTATTTCTAATTTAACAGGGTGAGAGTAACCAGCATTAATAGTTAAAGTATTACCTTGTACTGTAAAACGATAACCAACACCAATTATCTCTAAACCTTTTTTGAAACCAGTACTTACACCAATAATCATATTATTAATTAAAGCATTTATAGTACCATGCATTTCATTAGTTTTCTTATCATTACATAAAGCATTAACACTAACCTCATTATCTTTTACTATAACTTCGATATTCTTAACTAAATCTAAAGTTAAACTACCTTTAGGTCCTGATACTTCAACTTTATTGTCTGAAACTGCAACATTAACATTTTCTGGTAATTTAAGTATTCTTTTTCCTATTCTACTCATAGTTATCTACCTACCATATATAAGCAATTACTTCGCCACCAACATTATTTTTACGAGCAAGTTTATCACTCATAACGCCAAGTGGTGTAGAGATAATAGCTATTCCTAAACCATTTAAAACATAAGGAATATCATTAGCTTTGGCATATACCCTTAATCCTGGTTTAGAAATTTTCTTTAATCCAGTAATTACTCTTTCCTTATTTTTACCATACTTTAAATTTAATGTTAATGTATTTTGATTATTGTTATTTTTGATGATCTTGTATTCTTCAATAAAACCTTCTTCTTTTAAAATTTTAGCAATTTCTTGCTTCATTTTAGAAGATGGCATCTCAACAGTAAGATAATGCATTTGATTAGCATTTCTTATACGCGTTAGCATATCTGCGATTGGATCTGTCATATAAATCCCTCCTTCTTTTATCTTAGCTTTAAACTAAACTATTGTTTTTTTAGGTTTAATTCTTATACTTTAAGCTTCCAAAAATTAAATAAATATAATTACCAACTTGATTTTTTAACGCCTGGTATTTGTCCTTTATAAGCTAGTTCTCTAAAACAAATACGGCAGATACCAAATTTTTTAATTACTGCATGTGGTCTTCCACATATACTACAACGAGTATATTTTCTAACTTCAAATTTTGGTTCACGTTGTGATTTTACAATCATTGATTTTTTTGCCATCGATATCCTCCCTTATTTCCTAAAAGGAACTCCAAGTTCACTTAATAAATCTAGTGCTTCTTCATCAGTAGGTGCTGTTGTAACAATTACGATATCCATACCTCTTACTTTAACTACTTCATCAAAATCTATTTCAGGGAAAATTAATTGTTCTTTAATTCCAATTGTATAATTTCCTCTTCCATCGAAACTTTTAGTAGAAAGTCCTCTAAAGTCTCTTACACGTGGTAGGCTTATTGATATTAATTTATCTAAAAAATTATACATATCATCTCCTCTTAAAGTAACTTTACAGCCAATTTTGTGACCTTCTCTTACTTTAAATGAAGCAATAGATTTCTTTGCTTTCGTTTCAACAGGCTTTAAACCGGTAATTTTCTCTAAATCGTTAACTGCTGCTTCTAACATTTTAGAATTAGCAACAGCATCTCCAACACCCATGTTTACTACTATTTTTTCTAATTTAGGTACTAACATTGGTGTTTTATAACCATGTTTTTTCGTTAAACTTGGAACAACCTCGTTTAAATATTTTTCTTTTAGGCGGTTCATTAATTCCACCCTCCTTCCAAATTAGTCAATCTTTTCATTAGACTTTACTGATACTCTAATTTTTTTTCCTTTTTTATCTATATCTGTTTTAATTCGCGTAGGTTTATTTGTTTTAGGATCAATTAGCATTACATTAGATGCATGAATTGGAGCTTCTACTTCAACGATTTCTCCTGTTCCATTATTATTTTTAGGTTTTAGATGTTTTTTTCTAATATTCACACCTTCAACAACTACTCTATCTAACATAACATGGGTAATCTTTCCCGTTCTACCTTTTTCAGATCCTGCTACGACGATTACTTTATCACCTGTTTTTAATTTCATGATATTTCCTCCTTAAATATAACTTTATAGCACATCATTAGCTAAACTTACTATTTTTAAGTAACCTTCATCTCTAAGTTCACGAGCTACAGGTCCTAAAACACGAGTTCCAACTGGAGTTTTATCATCTTTAACTAAGACACAAGCATTATCATCGAATTTGATATAACTACCATCTTCTCTTCTTACACCAAACTTGCTTCTTACGATTACAGCTTTGACAACCTTACCTTTTTTGATATTTCCATTAGGAATAGCTTTTTTAACTGTACCGACAATGATATCACCAATATTACCCGTTTTTACTTTACTTCCTCCTAGTACTCTTATTACTAATATTTCACGAGCACCAGAGTTATCTGCCACTTTAAGGCGTGTTTCTTGTTGTACCATTAATTATCCTCCTTCCAACTTTCCATTATAGAATAACAGCTTTTTCTATAACTTCTGCTAGTTCATATCTTTTAGTTTTAGATAATGGTCGACATTGGGTTAAACGAACTTTATCGCCAACTTTAGCTATATTGCCCTCATCATGAGCTGCATATTTTTTTGAATATTTTGTTCTTTTATGATATAGTGGATGTTTTACTTGGGTTTCAACTTTAACGATGATTGTTTTATCACCTTTATCACTGACAACAGTTCCCACTAGTGTTTTCTTTTTATCTTGTATATTTTTTTTCTCTTGCATCAGGATTTCCCTCCTATTTACTTTCTATTTCCCGTTCTTTTAAAACGGTTTTTAATCTAGCAACAGTCTTACGAAGTTCATGAATTCTTCCTGGATTTTCTAAAGTACCTGTTGCTTGTTTCATTCTTAAATTAAATAATTCTGTTTTATTATCATCAATCTTTTTTGATATTTCTTCGGTGGTCAATTTTCTAATTTCATTAGTTTTCATTTATCTCACCACTTTCTTTCTTTACAAATTTACATTTGATTGGTAATTTATGAGAAGCAAGTCGTAAGGCTTCACGAGCTGTAGCTTCATCTACTCCTCCAATTTCAAACATAATTTTACCTGTTTTTACAACAGCAACCCATACTTCTGGATTACCTTTACCTTTACCTTGACGAGTTTCAAGAGGTTTTTTTGTAAGAGATAAATTAGGGAAAATGTTTATCCACACTCTACCTCCTCTTTTCATATATCTAGTCATAGCTATACGCGCAGCTTCGATTTGATTTGCTGTAATCCAAGCTCCTTCTTTAGCCATTAAACCATATTCTCCAAAATGAAGAGTGGTATTTCCTCTAGCTTTTCCCTCATAAGGTAGTCGGAAAGTTTTTCTATGTTTAGTTCGCTTTGGCATCAACATGAGAATTACCTCCCTTTTTTTCGTTTAAGATTTCACCTTTATAAATCCAAACCTTTACTCCTATTTTTCCATAGGTAGTATCAGCTTCACTAGTTGCATAATCAATATTAGCACGAAGAGTATGAAGTGGAATAGTTCCCTCACTGTATCCCTCACCACGAGCAATATCAGCACCTCCAAGTCTTCCTGATACTAGCGTTTTAATTCCTTTTGCTCCTGCTTTCATTGTATTTCTGATTGCTTTTTTCTGAGCAACTCTAAATGATACACGATTTTCAATATTATGTGCAATGTTATCAGCAACAACTTGGGCTACCATATCTGGATTTTTAATTTCTACAACAGAAATTTGTATAGTCTCACCAGTTAACTTGGTAATTTCTTTTTTTAGTTTTTCTACTTCAACACCACTTTGACCAATAATAAGACCTGGTTTTGCAGCATGGATAAATATTTCATTTCTATTTTTATTTCTTTCAATTATGATTTGAGAAATACCTGCCATTTTAAATTTTTTAAATAGATATTTTCTAATTTTAACATCATTATTTAAATATTTAGCAAAATCTTTTTTGGCGTACCATTTGGCTTCCCAGTCTTTATTTATTCCTATTCTAAGTCCTACTGGACTAACCTTTTGTCCCATCCTAGATCCTCCTTTACTAATTTCTCTCACTTACAATTATTGTAATATGACTAGTCTTATGATCGTTTCGTCCAACATGTCCTCTTGAATCCATTTTAGCTCTTTTCATAACTAAACCTTCATCAACAAAACAAGTCTTAACGAAAAGATTTTCTTCTTTTAATTTGTAATTATTAACTGCATTTGCAATAGCAGAATCTAACACTTTTTCAATTACTCTTGCTGCTCTTTGAGGTTGATTGTGAAGAATAGCTTTAGCCTCACTAACATCACGACCTCTTATTAAGTTAATTATTAATCTAGTTTTTAAAGGAGCAATTCTAATTGTTTTAGCTACTGCTTTAGCTTCCTTTGTTTCCATAAAGTCCTCCTTATTATTTTAAGTATTACTTTTTATCTTTATTATCGCCGTGTCCACCGAACTTACGAGTTTGGGCAAATTCACCTAATTTATGACCAACCATATCTTCAGTAACATAGACAGGGATAAATTCTTTACCATTATGTACTGCAAATGTATGTCCAATAAAATCAGGATAAATAGTTGAACGACGTGACCATGTTTTTATAACTTCTTTTTTGCCAGATTCGTTCAATAATTTGACTTTTTTAAGTAACCTATCAAAGACATAAGGTCCTTTTTTTAAACTTCTTGCCATTTTTTAATTCCTCACTTTCTCTTCTTACGACGACTCACGATATACTTATCTGATTCTTTCTTATTTTTTCTTGTCTTATATCCTAAAGCTGGTTTACCCCAAGGTGTCATTGGTCCACTTCGACCGATTGGTGCACGACCCTCACCACCACCATGTGGGTGATCATTAGGATTCATAACGGAACCACGAACAGTAGGTCTTATTCCCATATGTCGTTTTCTTCCTGCTACTCCTACTTTTACTAAATTATAATCTTCATTTCCTACGGCTCCAATTGTTGCTCTACAAGTTCCTAAAATTTTTCTAGACTCACCACTTGAAAGTCTAATTAAAACATATTTACCCTCACGGCCAAGTATTTGAGCACTACTTCCAGCACTTCTTGCTAATTGGCCACCTTTTCCAGGTTTTAATTCAATATTATGAATTACACTACCTACTGGTATATTCATAAGTGGAAGTGTATTTCCTATTTTAATATCTACTTCATTACCACTTACTACTATGTCTCCAACTTCTAAACCTCTAGGAGCTATAATATATGATTTTACACCATCTTTATAAGTGATTAAGGCAATGTTAGCACTTCTATTTGGATCATATTCAATTGAACTAACTCTTGCTGGAATATCATCTTTATTTCTTTTAAAATCAATTAAACGATATTTTCTTTTTACCCCACCACCACGATGTCTAACAGTAATTTTACCTTGGTTATTTCGACCATCGATTTTATTTTTTGTAACTGTTAAACTTTTAAGAGGCTTATTTGTGGTAATTTCATCACTTTTTAGAACACTTCTTTGTCGTGTTCCATTTGTCATTGGTTTATAAACTCTTATTGACATGATTTCCTCCTTTTATTAGTCGAAACTAATTGTATTACCTTCTTTTAATGTAATAATAGCTTTTTTATATTTTTTAGTCATACCAGTATATTTTCCCACTCTTTTCTTTTTAGGATGAGAATTAATAGTATTTACATTTTCTACTTTTACATTAAATATTTTTTCAATTGCTTGTTTAATTTGTGTCTTATTTGCATGTATATCTACTTTAAAAGCATATTTGCCCATTTGTTCTAAAGAGGCAGTTTTTTCTGTAATTATTGGTGCGATAATTATATCTTTATAACTATTCATCTTTTAATACCTCCTCTAAACTTGAAAGAGCAGCTTCGGTTATTACTAAGTTATCGGCACTTATAACATCAAAGGTATTAACTTCACTAGGAAGTACAACTTTAACATTAGCTAAGTTACGACTAGCAAGACATATATTATCAGAAAGTTCATTTATTACTAATAAAACTTTATTATTAGTAATCTTTAAATTATCTAATAATCCAAGCATCTCTTTAGTCTTATTTGTTTTAAAATCAATATTTTCAATTACAATTAATTCTTTATCAATTACTTTATAACTTAAAGCACTCTTTAATGCTAATCTCTTTTCCTTTTTATTCATTTTCTTGGAATAATCTCTTGGTTTTGGTCCAAAAACTATTCCACCACCACGCCATTGTGTAGCTCTAATACTACCTTGTCTAGCATTACCTGTTCCTTTTTGTCTCCAAGGTTTTCTACCTCCACCAGATACTTCGCTTCTTGTTTTGGTAGAATGTGTTCCTTGTCTTTTTCCAGCTTGTGCCATAACAATAGCATTATGAAGTACAGCATCGTTTGGCTCAATTTTCCAAATGTTATCATTTAAATTTGTATCCTTAACCTTTTCTCCAGTTAAATTTATAATATCTACTTTAGACATAATTTCCTCCTTTTTCTTAAAAAAGCATTTTTCTATATTATATAGAAACTATTCTTGAGTTTCATCTAAAGACTCATCTTTGGTATCTGAAACTGGTGCTTCTTCTATCGTTTCTTCAGCAGTTGATGATTCTTTGACAACTGATGTCTGTTCATCTTCAATAGTATCAACAGCTTCTTCTTTAGCATATGATACTAATTTTGGCATTTCATTAATAGCACCATTATGTTTAACAGAGCTCTTAATTAAAACTAAAGAATTTTTTGGTCCTGGAACATTTCCTTTTATTAAGATAACATTTTCTTCTAAATCAACTTTTACGACTTCAAGGTTTTGAATTGTAACTTTTTCAGCCCCCATATGTCCTGGCATTTTTTTACCTGGTAAAACACGCATTGGAAGTAGTGTACCAAGTGAACCAACACCACGATGATATTGGCTTCCATGTCCCATAGGTCCACGTGATTGATTGTGTCTTTTAATAACACCTTGAGTACCTTTACCTTTAGAGGTGCCTGTTACATCAACCATTTCCCCTATAGCAAAGATATCTGCTCTAAGTTCTTGACCTAGAGTATAATTGCTAACATCAACACCTCTTATTTCTTTTAAGAAGCGCTTAGGTGTAGCATTTGCTTTTTTAAGATGTCCCATTTCTGGTTTGTTGCTTAACTTTTCTCTTTTATCGAAAGCTGCAAGTTGAATTGCATCATAACCGTCTGTTGCTTTGGTCTTAATTTGACTTACAACATTAGGTTGTACTTCGATTACTGTTACAGGAATTAATTTTCCGTTAGTAGCAAAAACTTGGGTCATCCCAATCTTTTTTCCTAAGATTCCTTTCATTTTTAATCCTCCTATAATTTGATTTGAACATCAACACCACTAGGTATATCTAGATGTTGTAGAGCATCTATTGTTTCCTTACTAGGGTTTTTGATATCAATAAGTCTTTTGTGTGTACGCCTTTCGAATTGCTCTCGTGAATCCTTATCTTTGTGTACAGCTCTTAAAATTGTAATTTTTTCAATTTCAGTAGGTAGTGGCACAGGCCCACTAACTTCTCCCCCAGTTCTTTTAACTGTGGCAATAATTTTAGCAGCTGCAACATCAAGAATACGATGGTCATACGCTTTTAGTTTGACTCTAACTTGTGTGCTTGACATTTTTTGTCCTCCTCTCGTCTATATCTCGTATAGACATGGCTCCGTTACGAATTACCTGATATGCCTTATTTTATTTAACAACTTAACCGGGTGTATCAGCAACCTCGCACATCTAAACCATGCAACACTTTATTAATTATACTCGATTTAATAAGAAAATGCAACCTTTTTTTCTTTTTTTTCATATTTTTTTAACAAAAAAGAATAAATATTAAATACTTATTCCTGTTCTTACTATATTACATATTTATAATTTTAGTTTATTACCCTATTTATTTTTATTTTATCTCATTTTCAATATCTTCTAATTTAACACTAACTAAACGACTAACTCCTGCTTCTTGCATTGTAATACCATATAGAATATTAGCAAACTCCATTGTTTTCTTCTTATGGGTAATTAAAATAAATTGTGTTTTGTCTTTATATCTACTTAAATAATTACCAAAAGCTGAAACATTAGCGTCATCTAAAGCAGCTTCAACCTCGTCAAGTAAGCAAAATGCAACAGGTCTTACATTTAAAATAGCAAAAAGTAAGGATATGGCCGTAAATGTTTTTTCTCCTCCAGATAACGATAAAATATTTTGTAATTTTTTTCCTGGAGGTAGAGCCTTTATCTCAATACCAGTTTCTAATATATTATCAGGATCAGTTAAGATAAGTTCTGCATCTCCTCCTTTAAATAAATCTCTAAATACTACTTTAAATTCTTTTCTTATAAGTTCAAAAGTTTCTAAAAACTTCTCTTCCATGATGCCATCCATCTCTTTAATAATCTCTAAAAGAGTATCTTTAGCATTTATCAAATCATTTCTTTGCTTTACTAAAAATTCATATCTTGTACTTACCCTTTCAAATTCACTAACAGCTCCTAGGTTAACAATACCAATATTTTTAAGTTCCTCTTTTAATTCTAAAACTCTTTGTCTTGCTAAAGATTCTTCCAATTCTAACTTATAATAATTTTTAGCATAATCAAAAGTCATATTATAATCTTCTGTTAATTCCAATAATAAATTATCTAATTTAACTTCGATTCTATTTACTTTTATCTCTTCATCTTTTAATATTTTTTCTTGTTTTAATATATAACTATTACTACTTCGATTAGTATTTTCAATTTCCATTATCGATTTATTAATTTTATCTCTATCAATATTTAATATCTCAATCCCACTAGAAATAGTGCTTATTTTTTCTTTAATGTCGTATGATTTGTTAAGTAAATTAGTATCATAATCATCATTATTATGACTTATACTTTCTAAATTATCTAATTCATTTTTAGCTACTTCATATTCTTCTTCTGTTTGTTTTAATTTTAAATTCTTATTATCTAAATCAGTTAAATAAATATTTTTATCTATTTTTTTATTATTTAGTATTACACTTATATCATTTATTTCTTTTATTATATTAGTTATTTTTACTTGTAGCTTTTCATTTTCTAAATTATTGTTTTCTAAATTCTTTCTTAATTTATCTAATTCATATTTTTGTAAAATAACATTATTAGTTTTTACTCTACTTCCCCCAGTTATAGAACCTCCAACATTAACTACTTGACCATCTAGGGTTACAATCTTATATCTTTTATTTACTAATAAGCTTATTTTAACTGCTGTATCAACATCACTAGTTACTATAACATTTCCTAATTGATTTAAAATAATATTTTGATATTTTAAATCATAAGTTACAAGATTTGAAGCTATATCAATATATCCTTTTACATTTTTAATATTATTTAGACTAACTTCATCAATATATCTTGCTAATATGACATCAAGAGGATAAAAAGTTGCTCTTCCTAGATTATTTTCCTTTAAATAGTTTACTAATACTTTTGCAGTACTTGAAGTATCAACTACTAAATAACCTATCGAAGAAGATAGAGCTGTACTAATAGCTAATTTATATTCATCTTCGACTTCAATTAAATTACCAATTACGTCAAAAACACCAGTAAATCTTTTATTATTTTTAATATTTTTAACTGCATTGGGAATGGTATCATTATTACTAATACTTAACTCTAAACTATCTATTTTATATTTTAAATTATTTACTTCTAAATTACCATTATTAAGTTTTACTTCTAGTTTATTTTTATTAACATTTAATTCATTATATTTAACTATCAAGTCATTAATTTCTAAATCAAGATTAGAAATATTTTTATTAATTATATCTTTTTCTAAATTTAAATTAGTAATGGTAGTTTTTAATTTTAAAACATTTTCTCTTAAAGTTAAAAGATTATTTTCTATTTTCAAATCATCGACATATTTTTTTCTTTCTTCAGCAATTCTAATTTCAGCTTGAAGTTGTTCACTTTGTTTCGTAAGTTCCAAGAGTTTAGTCTGATTGGAATTAATTTTATCTTCGATTTCTTTTAATTTATTCTTCTCTTTTAAAATTGAAACATCGTAGTTAGCATTATTTTTATTTAACTGTAGTATTTCATCATTTAATTTCTCTATATTAGTTTTGCTATCTTGATAGTCTAAATTTAATTTTGATATATCATTTGCAATTAAAGCTACTTCAATATCTTTAAGTTTGTCTTTACATTCTAGATATTTTTTGGCTTTATTACTTTGTTCTCGAAGAGGGTTAATATTTGCCTCAAGTTCTAATATAATATCGTTTACTCTACTAACATTGTCATTAGTTTTTTCTAATTTTCTTAATGCCTCTTCTTTTCTTTTTTTGTATTTTAAAACACCTGCAGCCTCTTCAAAAATAACTCTTCTATCAGATGAATGCGTAGATAATATTTCATCAATCTTGCCTTGAGAAATTATATTAAAACTTTCTTTAGCAATACCTGTGTCAATAAGTAAATCATTTATATCTTTTAATCGACATCTTTCATTATTAATATAGAACTCACTTTCTCCTGTTCTAAATAAAACTCTTTTTATAGCAATTTCATCAAAATCTAAAGCTAAATAATGATCACTATTATCAAAGACTAATGTTACTGAAGCTGAATTTAATGGTTTCCTACTCTTACTACCTGAAAAAATAACATCAACTTGATTTTCAGCTCTTAATGATTTATTAGATTGTTCTCCTAAAACCCAACGTACAGCATCAACAATATTAGATTTACCACTACCATTAGGTCCAACAATACCATTTATACCGTTATTAAATTCAATTGTTGTTTTATCGGCAAAAGATTTAAAACCATATGTTCTAATCTCTTTTAAATACATGCTATTCACCACATTTCTTCTACTTTTTCATTATAACAAAAATATTTTATAATGTAAATAAAAACTAGTAGTTATTACTAGTTCAAAAATTTATATTTTCTTATTTTACTTCTTTTCAAATATATATGCTAAAAATTAACTTTTTTCTAAATTATAACATCTATATTAACTAATATTTCTTACAACTAATTAAAAATATTATAAGAAAATACTTTTAATTCGCATTTTATTTTTTACTTTTTCATTGATATTTGATTCTTCATCGTTTGGTTTTAAAAATCTTAAATCAACTTTATCTAATTTATTATCACACATATATATTTGTTCATCTGCCATATTAAGCATAAAGTCAAACCATTTATTTATTGCTTCATTGTTATTATGTTCTAAATCAAAATAAATATTATTGATACATTTTATATAAGTAATTTTATTTAATAAAATACTACCTGATAAATTAAGTGGACTAAGTTTTAGTCTTGTACCATAAATTTGATTTATCGATTCAGTAAATTTAAGATTATGTAATAATCTAGCTGTTCTACCATTACCATCACTATAAGGATGAATTCTAACAAATAATAAATGAATTAAAGCACTTTTTAAAAATGGATTACTCATAAGAAGTGAGACATCTTTTTGTTTATAAATTTTTATAAAGTTTTGCATAAATTTATCAATGTCTTGCCACTTGGCTCCTTTCCAGTATATATGCTGGCTACCATCTTGTTTAATTGAACTAACGTTTACATCATTTTTACGATAAGAAAAAACAGCATCCATTTTTCCTAAAATTGCAAAATTATGAATTTCATGTATTCTTTTATTACTTAAGGTTAATGTATCAAAGAAGGGAGCATTTTTTTCTAATAAACTTCTATTGAAACTAGAATGTTCTATTTTTTGATTAAATTCTAGTTCTTTATATAACAAATATATCCAATAATTTATTATATAATCTTCATCATATTTAGCTAATTTTTCAATATATTCATTAAAATTATTATTAGTATCTTCCAAATGTTCTAAAACTTTTGATGATAAATCTATTTTTTTAACAAATTCCTCTAATGGAAAATAACTAACATCACTAGTATTTTGCATACCATAACCATCATAATAATTCATATAAGAATCCCCCTTTAATGGTTAATATTCTAGCACATTTGTTCTATTTTGTCAAATTTTCACCCCTTCCGTGTTTCTTCTTTAAATAAATCATCATATATTTCTTGATAATCACTTACTAAAATAATTTTTAATTTATCTCTTACTTCACTTGGAATATCCTCTAGATCTTTTTTATTTTGACTTGGAATATAAACTTTATTAATATTGTTAGCTAATGCTGCAATTAATTTTTCTTTTAAACCTCCAATGGGAAGAATTCTACCTCTTAATGTCATTTCTCCAGTCATACTAATATCACTTGCTATTTTTTTCTTTTTAAGTAAACTTAAAATAGCGCTTACGATAGTAACACCTGCTGATGGACCATCTTTTAAAATAGCTCCTTCTTCAAAATGAAGATGATAATCCAAGGAAAATAAATCATAATCTAAATTAAAATATTGATAATTAGTTTTAATATAACTTAAAGCTATATAAACACTTTCTTTCATAACATCTCCTAAAGAACCTGTTAATTTTATTTCACCTTTTCCTTTATAAGAAGTAACTGATACTTTGAGTAATTCTCCTCCATAAGGGGTATAAGAAAGGGCATTTACTACTCCTATCTTATTATCATCATTTAATACATGATTATATTTTTCAATTCCTAAATATTCATGAATTTCATCTTTAGAAATAATCTTATCTTTTTCTTTTTTTAAAAGGACTTTGCGAAAAACACTAGCTAATTTTCTTTCTAAATCACGAACACCTGCTTCTTTAGTGTAATCATTAATTATCTTTAAAATAGCTTCATCTTCTAAAATAATATTTCTTAAATCATAATTTTTTATATATTTAGGAATTAAATAATCCTTTGCTATCTTTAATTTTTCTAAAACTGTATAACTAGATACTTCAATTATCTCTAATCTATCTCTTAAGGCTGATGGTATGGTATCTTCTCTATTAGCAGTTAAAATAAACATTACTTTGGATAAATCAAATTCTTCTTCAATATAATTATCTACAAAAATATTATTTTGCTCTTTATCTAAAATATCTAAAAGACAGGAAGCAGGATCTCCTCTATAATCTTTAGTTAATTTATCAATTTCATCAATTAAGAAGACAGGATTATTACTACCAGCTTTCCTTATGCCTTGAATTATTTTTCCGGCTGATGCTCCAATATAAGTTCTACGATGTCCTATAATTTCAGCTTCATCATGAACGCCTCCAACAGATATCTTAACAAACTTTTTATTTAAAGCTAATGCAATTGATTTAGCTAAACTAGTCTTACCACAACCTGGTGGTCCTACAAGACATAATATTGGTGTATTATCATAATTAGCTTGTTTTTTTACAGCCACAAATTCTAAAATACGTGATTTTACTTTATCTAATCCATAATGACTACTATCTAACACTTTACTAATTTTATCTAAATTATAGTTATCTTTGGTAGAATTATTCCAAGGAAGATTAATTAGCCAATCGATATAACCTCTTACTATGCTTATTTCTGGTGAAGCATCTGGTATAATTTCATATCTGTTGATCTCTTCTTCTAAACGTTTTTTTACTTTGGCATTGCAATCTAAATTGGAAACTATTTCTTTTAATTTTTCAATATCTTTATTTCGAACATCACTATCTCCAAGTTCTTCTCTAATAATTTTTATTTTTTCTCTTAACATGTATTCATGTTGTGAATCTTCAACATGCATTCTCAATTTTTCTTCAATTTCATTTTCTAATCTTACTGTTTCTATTTCTTTAGTTAAGTCCTCTATTATAGCTCTAATTCGATACATAGGATTTGTAGTATAAACATATTTAATTTTATCACGATACGATAAGGGAAGTTCAAAAACAATAATATCTGATATTCTACTTATACTATTTATTCCCATCAATCTTCCAATAACATTATTTGACATCGATGGTGAAGTTTCAATGTAACTATCTAAATTACGAAATAAAACTCTTTTTAATGCTGTAGCTTCTAATTCATTATAATCATATTCTTTCGTAGGAATAACAAAGGCCTCTAATATTTCATTTTGTTCTAAATAATTTAATACTTCTACTCTATCTATTCCTAAAATAACAACTCTAACTAAACCTCCAGGTAATTCAATTTTTGATTTAATTTTACCAACAACGCCAATTTTAGGTAAATCATTAATATGAGGATTAGTTTCTAATTGGTCTTCTAAATTAATAAATAAAAGATGTCCATCATGATAATTTAAGGCTTGATTTAAAATTTCTTTGTCACTTTCACTTTTAAATTCTAATCTAATTTCATTAAAAGGAAGTAAAACAACATCCCGTAAAAACATAACATGCAAATTTGTTTCAACCATAGTTTTACCTCCTAACAATTAAATAAAGTGATATACCTTTTAATCATAATAGTAAATTAAAAGATATATCACTGCCTTTCTTCTTTGAGTCTATATTCTAGCATAAAAAGAAAATATATCAACCTAAGTTGACATATTTTTGACACTAAATTTTAATGGTAATTATTAGCATTTGTTATACTTAATCTAGTCTATCTAAATCTCCCTCACAATAGCCTTCGCCAACTTTATTACCCTCGATATATTCTTTTCCTGCTACATTACATCCCATTTTCGTAACAGCATCTTGTAAATATCCTCCAAATATTTTAACTAAACCTATTGCTAAAACGGTAATAAGTGAAATTATCAAAACATATTCTACTAAAGTTTGACCTTTTCTATTTAGCATAATTAAAGACCTCCTATAAGCTTCTTTCCCTATGATATTATTTTACTAAACTTTTTATTTAAAATCAATATCTTGATTGTAATTTTATAAGAATTTCTGTTGTATCATTGACTATTGTGTCTTTAGCTATACTTTGTTCACTTACATAACCAGTTCCCGAAATAGCATAAGAAAGATTCATCATTTTAAGTAAATTTATGGCATCCATTTTAGAATATCCTATTAAATCTGGCATTACTTTTTTATCATATTTATTAGTTAATAATATTACTTTGGCTTTTTCAAGTAATGTTGTATTAGCTAGGGGATATTGATTTATTACCTTATCACCATCTCCTAAAATAATAATATCTAAATTTTTACCTTCCAAAGTTTTTTTAACAGTTTCAATATTTTTATTGGTAAAAGATGGCATAACATAAGCCTCTTCTTTTTTTTCTACTTCTTTAATATTCAAATAATTACTAATATTAGCTACGACTTCTTTTACCATTGGAGCTACATAATTAGTGGTATCCTTTGGTTTCATTAAAGCAGCATAAACAATAATTTCAGGATTTTCTCCAGGATAAAGTCCTGAAAATGAATAAATGTAATCTGTAGGTCCATCTTCATATTTACCTAATTTATAATTATAAATTTGAGCTGTACCTGTCTTACCAATTAAATCATAGCCTTCCATATAATAACTAGAACCAGTTGAATTACTACTATCACCATTAATAACACTACGAAGTAATGTTTTCATTTTATCTGCTGTCGACTTGGAAATAACCTCTCCTAAAGAAGTTTTTTTACCTTCAAAAGTAATTTTGCCTGTATTAGTGTTTTTAATTTTAGATACAAGATAAGGTTTTAACATTTCTCCATCATTGGCAACAGCCGTTAAAGCTTGAATATGTTGAATAGGAGTTGTCATAATACCTTGACCATATCCTGCTGTTGCAGCTTCAATTTCATACCTAAAATCAATTGATCCAGAAGCTTCATTTTTTAAAGCTATACCAACAGGACTTCCAAAGCCATATTTTTCATAGCAATTGTGTAAGTCTTCAATTGTAATAAAATTATTAACCATATTAGCAACAGCAATATTTGAGGATAAAGCAAAGCCTTGGTCATAAGTAAGTCTTCCCCATCCTTCTTTTTTCCAATCGGATATGGTTGTAGTTTCTTGTCCTCCATTTTCTAAATTAGAAGTATAGGTTTTACTTCCTGATAAATAAGTTTCATCCCCTTTATAAGTTCCTTTATCAATCGCGCACATATAACTAAATATTTTCATCGTACTACCTGGTTCATAAGGATTTCGAATAATTGGATCTAAATAATTAGAAAGATTTCTTAAGTTTGGATCGAATGATGGAGTTGAGGAATAACCTAAAATAGCTCCTGTTTTAGCATCTGCTACAACCATAAGTACAAAACTAGCTTGTGATTGTTCACTTGTCTTTTTAACAGCATTCTCAATAAATAATTCAACATTATTATCTATGGTAAGATAAATATCATCACCATTTAAAGCTTCTTCTTTATATTCTCTTCCGTTTGCAATTTTATAACCATAACGATCTTTTTCATAAGTGACATAACCTACACTTCCTCTTAACTCTTGATCAAAGGATTGTTCAATACCAAGTAGTCCTTTCATATAGTTATTACCGTCACTGTCTTCTTCAAAAACAGTATATCCTAACATATAAGAAGCAAAATCGCCATTGGGATAATATCTTTTAGTAGTTTTAATAAAATCTATTCCTGGTAAATTTAGGGCTTTTACTTCTTCCATTTTAAGTTGGCTTAAATTTTTCCCTTTAGGTCCTAATTCAACTTGATAGGCATCTTTAGATAAGTATTCTACTAAAGTATCTTTGGGAATATCTAAAACTTCACTCAATTTAATCGCTGTATTTTCAATATCACTGACATGATTTTGAGTTTTACTGTTTTCACTTCTAGATTCATCCAAATAAGCAATAACAGTATAACTTACAACATCTTGAGCTAAAATATTTCCTTTTACATCATATATTGAACCACGTGTTGGCATAATTATTTCTTCTTTAGTATTACGATTTTTGATAAATGCACTAATTGTACTATTACCAACTTTATAATCTATTAAGCTTAAATAACATAAACGAACAATAAAACCAGCAAATAAAAAAAAGACCAAAACAAACCATAATTTATTTACTCTAATTTTGTTTGTATTCATCTTCTTTTCTTTCATTTTTTTCCCTCTATTCTGTGATGGTTTTGATATTTTCATTATTATAAGCTAATCCCATATCCTCTGATATGTTTTGAATATTCTCTAATGAGGCCATCTCATTTATCTTCATCGTTAAGCTTTGATTAGTATCCTCTTGATTACTTACTTTAATCGATAAATTTTGAACTTCTAAATTCATCTTTGATAAAGTTGTCCTACCAAAAACAATACCTAAAATTAGAAAAACACTAATAACTGTACAGCTTTTATATATAAATCTTTCTAATTTACTAAATTTGCTCTTTGTCTTTTTTTTCTTTGTCATTTTCATCATTCCTTTTTATTCTTTAATTTTTATTATCGTCCTAAGTGTCGCACTATGAGCCCGATTATTTTCTTGAAGTTCCATTGTTGATGGTAATATTTTTTTACCTAATTTATATTTAGGTTCTAATTCTTTTGGTAAATATGGTAATTTCTTTAAATTACTATCAACAGTTGTATATTTTTTAAATTTTTCCATAACTAAAGCATCTTCTAAAGAATGGAAAGTAATAACTGCTAAAACACCATTTACCTTTAACATATTAATAGCATCATCTAATACCTTATCTAAAACATTTAATTCGTCATTTACTTCAATTCTAATAGCTTGAAAGACCTTTTTAGCAGGATGTTTATCTCTTTTAGCCTTGGCTGGTATTGATTTTTTAATAATGTCTACTAACTCTAAAGTAGTTTCTATTTTCTTTTGTTCTCTTGTCTTGACAATATTATTAGCAATACTCGATGCATATTTTTCTTCACCATATTTTAAAAATATGTTCTTTAAATCATGGTACGAATAGCTATTTACAACTTCATAAGCTGATAGTGATTGACTTTGATTCATTCTCATATCAAGTCTTGCATCCTTTTGATAGCTAAAACCTCTAGTTTCATCATCTAATTGCAAAGATGATACACCTAAATCAAATAGAATACCATCAACTTCCGTTACTCCATGCTTTGCTAAATCAGACTTTAAATTAACAAAATTATCATTAATGATAGTATAATTATCACCTTGTTTATCCAATTTTTCTTTAGCATAGGAAATAGCTACAATATCCTGATCAAATCCATATAAGTGACCCCTTTTTATCTTTTTTAAGATTTCTAATGAGTGCCCCCCAAATCCAAGCGTAGCATCAACATAAACTCCATTTTCTTTGATATTTAAATTTGAAATAACTTCATCTAAAAGTACACTTTTGTGGCTAAACATCAAAATCCACCTCAAACAAATTTTCTGCTATATCGGATAACTTATCTTCATTGGCAGAAATTAAAGAATTAAATTTTTCTAAAGACCAAATTTCTAGACGATCATTAACCCCAATGATTACACATTCTTTTTTTAAATCTGCATATTCAATTAAAGAGTTTACAATGTTAATTCTACCTTGTTTATCAAATTCACATACAGTAGCACCTGATAGAAAGAATCTATTAAAGGTTCTGGCATCTTTTTTCGTAAATGGAAGTGTTTTAAGTTTAGCAATAATCTTTTCCCATTCTAAATTAGAATAAACAAATAAGCAACCATCTAAACCTCTAGTTACAATGAAGCTATTACCTATCTCTTCTCTAAATTTAGAAGGAATTATTAATCTTCCTTTCTCATCAATATTGTGATGATATTCTCCAATTAACATATTATCCCCCACTTTCTTCCACTTCGTGCCACTCTACGATATTATTCTACTATAGTATTTATCATTTGTAAATAGTTTTTTTCAATTTTTACACTTTTTAGTGTAAAAAAAAATAAACCTTTTTAGAGACTGCTGAAAAAGTAGCAAAAAATAAAACTGATAATTAGAGTAATTTTCTATTTATCAGTTTTTTTGTGACTT
>CANRCE010000008.1 GCA_947629035.1 uncultured Bacilli bacterium
TTTGAATATGTTCTATAATAATCGCAAGTAGTATAACTTCTTCCTGTTTTATTTTGATATCTTATTGTTATTCGATGTTTACAATCTCCACAATATAAAAGTCCATCTAATAAATAAAATCTTTTCTTCTCTGGTCTTTTAACATTTTTAGGAAGCAGTGTTTGAACATAATTAAAAGTATTTCTATCTATTATTGCTTCATGTGTGTTTGGGACGATAATATAATCTTTAGGATTATTTTTAACTATCTTTTTTAATTTATAATTTATCTTTTTAGTTTTGCCTTGGACTGAATCTCCAACATAGATCCCGTTAGTTAGAATTGCTTTTATTGTTGTATCAACCCAAACACCAAGTTCCTTAGAAATACATTTACCACTACATTTTGTATTCCAAATATAATTATAATAAGATGCTGGAGTTTTAATTTTTCTTTTGGTAAGCTCTTGAGCTATATAATGATAGGTATTGCCTTTAAGTGCTAAATCAAAGATTAACTTAACAGTCTCTACCTGTTCTTTATTTATTATTAGATGATTTTTATTATTAGGATCTTTCATATAGCCAAAAGGACATCTACCTGATACATATAAACCATCTTTCATTCTTGAATGTAAACTAGTTTTAACTTTTTTTGAAATATCTTTGGCGTACATATCATTCATTATAGCTTTAAAAGGTGCTATATCATTATTGGTATTATCTATAAAAGTATCTATTCCATCGTTAATTGCTATATATCTTATATTATTATTTGGAAAATATTTTTCTATTAATTCTCCTGTTACAATATAATCTCTACCCAATCTTGACATATCTTTGGTAATAATCATATTGATTTTACCTATTTCAATATCTTTAATCATTCTTTTAAAAGCAGGTCTTTCAAAATTAGTTCCTGTAAATCCATCATCAACATACTCATCTATAATATTATAATTATTTTCTTTTGCATACTGATTAAGTAAACTTCTTTGACTTACAATACTATCAGATTCAATGTTTCCATCATCTCTTGATAATCTTATATAAAGTCCCACATTAAAACTGCTATTCACAATTCTAAATTCATACTCCTTTCACTTTGAAAATAATGAGTATGCTTGAATAATACCTCTTTATTTAAAATATTGCAAGTCGTATATTGTTTTTCTAACTCTATTTTTATTACATTAGTTATTATTTCATTTAAAGATTTACCATTTTCTTTAAATTTTAAATTAACGTTATATTTAACCATAGAAGTCTATACCTCCAATAAATTCTATGGCTTTAATATAATATTTAGTAATATTATTTAATAATATATTTATTTTCTTGTATAATTACATCTAGGATATCCACTACAACCAATAAAGCTACCATATTTTCCATTTCGCCTTACCAATTTAGAACCACATTTTGGACATATCATATCATTATCATCATCTGTTTTATCACTTTTTCCCATATTACATCTTTCACATAATGTTTGAAGATTACTCATAACCGTTTTACCACCTTTTGCAACTGGAATAATATGATCAACATGTAATTTAACACCATCTTTTACCGTTGCTCCACATATTTGGCAAGTATAGTTATCACGTTTTAAAACATTATATCTTATATCATCATTCATTATTTTTCTTTCTTGTTTTTTTGTTTCTTCGTACCTATTTCCTTTTTTCCATTCATTATAACAATTAACTAATTGTTCAAAAGATCCAGAACCATATCTATTATCAAATACATTACCACCATTACTTTTATAATAAACTTCTAATTTTAACTTAATTATAAATTCCTTCTTTTTATGAATTATATTATTACATACACGATTTTCAATTTTTCTAAATTTTTTATCACTATATTTGGTATTATTAATAGAGTCTTTATTGATAATTTTATTTACATCATTATTATAATCATCTAATAAATTAATGTTATATATTGCATTTTCTATATCTGTTCTAAGAAAGTCGATATCATTTTCAAGATGATATTTTACAATACTAGATCCTGTAACACGATCTAAACTTTTTCTAGAATACTCCCTTTCTTTAATGATATGCATTTTATGTTTAATTTTTTTAAATTTATATTCTTCATTTAATTTAGTTAATTGCTGTATTTTTTCACTACATTTACTTACATTATCATTTTGTTTTTTTATTATTAAATTTATGACACCAAAATAAATTACGATTGGTAAAACCAAAAATATAAGACTAATATACATTTCTACTTTATCAGGTAAAGAAATTAAATGTAATATTAAACTAGCTACATAAAAACTTACACAACACGCTAATACTATTAATAATATTTTTTTCATTTTGACATTATCTTCACCCTTAATCCTTATAATACATCTGCTTACTACTGTTAGGTTTATCAGGAATTGTTAATTTAATTAATCCCTGTTTAATGGCAGGATGTAAATATTGATTTCTTAATGTGTTTTTTGATTTTATATTTAATTTTTTCATTATTTCATTAGCGCTTAACGGAACGTTTCTTTCTAAACAGTCTAATAATTTATTTATATTGATTGTTTCTTGATTAATCGGCGTACTTGGAACACTTAAAGCTTCATCCAACGTTTCATCTATCATTTTAAGCATAAATTCAATAAATTCCGTAGAATCACCATTTCTATTACAATTAGCTATAGCCTTATAATAACCATTTTGATACTTATGTATCCTTGATTCTATTGGTAAATATTCAAACACTTTTTTCCAATTATAAAGTAAAATATTTTGCCAAAGTCTAACTGTTCTTCCATTTCCATCACTAAATGGATGAATAAATACAAATTCATAATGAAATATACTTGATAATATTAATGGATGTATTTTATTTTTATTTTCTTTTATCCAATTAAATAATTGACGCATTAAATTATCAACATTTTCTGGAGGTGGACACATAAATATACATTTTTTACCATCAAAAACTCCTTCATTACCTTTTCTAAATTCACCAGATTCTTTTACTGTCAAATAAGTCATTACACCATGAATTTTTTTTAAATCTTTAATGCTATAAGGATTAACATTATCTATCATCTCGTATGCATTATAAGCATTTTTAACTTCTTGAATATCTTTTTTAGACCCTAAAACTAATTTACCCTCAATAACATCTTTAACCTGCTCTTTTGTTAGCTTATTATTTTCAATGGCAAGTGAAGAATGAATAGAATTAATTTTAGTTTGTTTTCTTAAATATGGTTTTTTGTTTAAATTTGAAAAATTATCAAGTTTAGTTACTTTTTCAGAAATATCACTAACTCGTTTTAACATAACTTGTGTAATTTCAAATGGTGGAATATATTTTTCCATCAATAATCACCTCCAAAATTCTTAAGGTATATTATATCATAATTGTTTACAACAATCAATACAACTTGCTTAAAACTTGCTCAAGACTTACTTAAAATTAAAAATGGTAATTTTTAACGCTTTTAGCAATTATCAATATTTATTATAATTTTTTTCATTTTTTTCTTAAAATATATATATTTAAGGCAATAGTAATTTCATATATTTTTGGAATTTCCTTATAATTATTTAAAAGTGGAGTCATATTAATCAAATAATTAAATGTTTTATCATCTAATTTAAATGTTTTAATATATTCATCTTTCTCAATAATTTCATATTTTTTCTTTATATTATCAAAGATTATATCTTCATTTTCATATTCTTTAATATTTAATATATCTCTAATTTCATGTAAATATTGTTTTTTAGGAGTCACTTTTATTATTATTCCGTCTTTTTTTAGTAAACGTAACATTTCATTTTCATTTGATGGAGATAATATATTTAAAATTACATCTATTGAATTATCCTTTATAGGTACATTATTTAAATCAGAAACTATTCCAATAATATTATCACTCATGTAATCATTATATAAATCTATTCCATCTTTTGATAAGTCTATTCCTATCATTTGTAAATTACTGTTGTTTAATTTTTTTAAAATTTTGTAATCATGAGTTCCTTCTCCAGAACCCATATCCAAAATTTTTTGATTTTCGCCATTTTGAATAATATCATATATTTTATCATGTAATTCATCATAAAATCCACTATCAATAAAATTTCTTCTATTGACAAATAAATTTTTGTTATAAATTTTATCTTGTTTTAATTTTGATGTTTTATAAAGAATTATTGTGCCTTTTTTTGATATATTAAATGTATGATTATTTACACACTTTAAACTATTATCACAAAAATTTAATTTTTCAGCACAAAAAGGACATATAAGTATTTCACTCAATCTATTATAATTATTCACAAAATAATCCATCTTCTTCATGTAAACTCCTCCCATTGAATAATAGCATTATACCATACAAAAAGGCATTTTTCTTCAAAATGCCTTAAAATTCATTAATATTTTTATATTACTACTCATTATTCTCCATAAAAATTCTATCCCCACTTTTTACAATATAATTAATATAATCTTCTTCACTAGAAGTTGGAATTTTCAACACCTGACCTATTTGTAAAATATCACTAGTTAAATTATTTAAATCTTTAATAATAGATACTGTTGTATTATATTTATTAGCAATTTTATATAAAGTATCTCCACTCTTTACCGTATATGTTATATAATTATCATCACTTAAAGTTGGTATTTTTAATACTTGACCTACCTTGATAATATTATTGGTAAGATTATTAAGTACCTTAATAGCATCTACTGTAGTATTAAAACGACTTGCTATAGAATATAGTGTATCTCCACTCTTTACTATATAAGTATCATTAGCATTATTATTATTATCATTATTATCATTATCTAAAACACAACTATTCAAATTACCATACAAACTATCTAATCTTTGCCAAGTCTGGCTTCCTACCTTGCCATCAGCAGTTAAATCATTATTTAATTGAAATCTTTTTACAGCATTTAATGTTTCCAAATTAAAATTTCCATTGACATCTTCTGTATAATATAAAAGTGCTTTTAATTTTGTCTGTAAATCAATAACATAACTTCCACTATCTCCTATAGATAAAGTTGGATAATTACTAATAGGTGCAACAATAGGTTCTGTATACTGTTTCAACTTATCCCAAGTAATCTCATCTACTATCCCTGTCTGTTCTAAATTAGCCCCTTTTTGAAAAACTTTAACAGCAATCTCGGTAGACTTACCAAAACTACCAGTAATAACAGGATTATATAATCCCAACATTTTTAACTTTTCTTGTAAAATGATAACGTCATTACCAGTATCTCCCAATTTTAAATTTACAAAATCCAAAAACATCACCTCATTTAATTTTATGAATTTATTAAATAATTATCATAAATTACAAATTATGCTATATTAATATAACAAAATGAATATTTTAATTTATTTAAAAATTGATATAAAACCAAAGATTTTTACATACAATAGTATAAAGGATGTGATATTATAAAAAAGATTTTAATAAATGCATTTTATCTATTATTTCCTATTTTTATTGGAATGATAGTAGGCTTAGCAATCTCCAATCATATTGATTATACTTCTTTAAATCAACCTTTCCTTTCACCACCTAGTATAGTCTTTCCAATTGCTTGGTCAATCATTTATCTATTAATGGGAATATCTTACTTCATCTATAGAAAGAAACACAACGATGAAAAAACAATTTTTATCTATTATTTACAGCTTTTTGTAAATGCCCTATGGTCTATTATATTCTTTATTTGGAAAGCAAGATTTTTCTCTATTATTTGGATTATTTTACTTTTAATTCTTGTTACCTACCTTGTAATATTATTCTATAGACAAGAAAAAATTAGTTCCTACTTAAATATACCATACATCTTATGGTTACTATTTGCTACATATTTAAATATTGGAATTTACATATTAAATTAAAAACTTGTAAGACTTAATCTTATAAGTTTTTATTTATATACAAAAAGACAGTACCCATAAAGTACTATCTTTTATTATACTAAATATTATTTATTATCTTCTGTTAAACTATCTAATTTGTTTTCTATGTCATCTAAACTCTTTGGAGTATAGTTTATTAAATTTTGCTTTTTTAATAAAGCATAAATAGAAGGGGCACCAATAAACGCAAATATACTTACCCAAAGAGTATGCATTAAACTTAAGTTATAAAAAGTAAGACAAAAAGGAATACCTACTAAAAATGATAAGAAAAAATTCATAAGTAAAATCTGATTATCAGTCTTTATGAAACTAATCGTTTTAATTTTTTGGATAAGTGCCATTATAATAGTACTAACGATTACAGATATGAATAATAAGTTTAGAAGTAACTCTAAATTTACTTGGAAATCCATTTATCCTCCAAAAATATTTTCATCATTAATAGGTATCTTATCAAATTCTTCTTTTAAATTATCCACAATACTATTACCACCTAATTTTTTATATTCTTGATATAAATTATTGACAGTTTCTTTTTCTAAAACAGAAATATTATTTTGTCTTTTATAATAAAAATATTTAGTTATAAATAGGTCTTTTGAAAGAACTAAAATTGAATTTTTATTAGCATATGTCATATCTACTAAAGCTTTTAATTTCTTATATAAAAAGCTAATTAAAGCTATGATTATTATGAATAATATCACTGCTAAATTATTTAATATAAATTCCATACTTCTTCACTTCCCTATCACTATTTTATATGTTAATTTTTATATTTTAAACAGTTAATACTCCTATTAAATTAAATTTAGTATAAATTTTTAAAAAAAGACTATAATTGAACTGTCCAACTTTTTAGGTTAAATTCAATCTATATAGTCTAATTTAATTTTTTATGTATTATAATTTTATTTTTCATTGTCTGCTAATTTCTTATAATAGTTATATCTATCTAATGCCCATTGTTTTTGTCTTGCTAAAATATCTTCTGCCAAAAGTGGATTTACATCTTTTAATCTAGCAAATCGATTTTCTGTTTTTAAATAATCTTCATATTTATCAAATTCGACATCAGTACTATCTAATGTAAAACTCTTTGTATCAGGATTAGATCTAAAGGTTGGAAAATATCCACATTTAGTAGCTAAATAAGCATTAGTTTGACTATGTTCCATTCCTATTTTTATACCATGCTCTATACAAGGACAATAAGCAATAATAAGAGATGGTCCATCATGAGCTACAGCTTCTTTTAAAACTTTTAAATATTGCATCTTATTATAACCGATATTAGTAGTAGCAACATATACATGTTGATAACACATAGCCATTCTAGCTAAATCTTTCTTATAACTATCTTTTCCTGATTTAGCAAATGAGGCAGTTGCACCTAAATTTGATGATTTAGAAGCCTGACCACCAGTATTAGAATATACTTCTGTATCTAATACTAAAATATTTATATTATCATTTCTTGATAAAACATGATCTAAACCACCATAACCAATATCATAAGCAAAACCATCACCACCAACAATAAAGACAACTGATGGAGTAATATAATCTTTTAAATCATTTAAATAATCATGCTTTTTATAGTCAATATTATTTTTAACCTCTAAACATATATCATAATCATTCATATTGTCTAGCCATTTTTTAAAATTTTTATCTTTAGGATATTTTAACATATAATTTTTAATTTTATCTCTTTTTACATTTATACCAGTAAGAATACCTAGTCCAAACTCTGAATTATCTTCAAATAAAGAATTTGCCCAAGGAATACTATAAGGTGTACTTGGAGCAGATGCTCCATAAATTGAGGAACAACCAGTAGCATTAGCAATAATTAAGTTATTACTATATACTTGTGATAAATTTTTAAGATAAGGTGTTTCTCCACAACCAGCACATGCACCAGAATATTCAAATTTAGGATTAGTAAATCCAATATTTTTTACATTTAATATTTTATTATCTATTTTATCATTAACATTATGTTCTAGTAAATAATCAAAATAAGAACTATCTTTATTTTTATTTTCTACCATTTTTAAGGCTTTATTACCCATTTTTCCAGGACAAGCATTTACACATACGCCACATCCTGTACATTGACTATAATTAATAGCAATACTAAATTTTTTATCTTTAAGACCTAGTGCATCAATTGATTCAATTTCATCTTTTTCATCATCAGTTACAAAAGCTCTAATGACACCATGAGGACAAGAAAAGACACAATTATTACATTCAATACAATTTTCTTTTAACCAACAAGGTACATTTTCAGCAATATTTCTTCTTTCCTCTTTAGTGCTTCCTGGTTTAAAAACACCATTTTTCTTATCTAAAAAAGCACTAACAGGAAGTTCATCTCCATGAAGTAAATTAATTGTTTCATCAAAACTTAAATTCTTTTTATCTTCATATTTGAAATTTACAAAGTTTTCATCTACTTTAACTTCCTTTAAATATTCTAAAGCCTTATCTACAACACTATTATTAATATCAATTATTTTTTTACCTTTAGATTCAAATCTTTTTATATTATTTTCTTTTATTATTTTTATAACTTTTTTTAAATCCAATATTTTTATTATTTTAAAAATACAAATTTCCAAAGCTGTATTTATTTTATTTTTAAGACCTAATTCATTTACTAATTTATAAGCATCAATGGTATATAACTTAATTTTTTTACTAGATAGTTGATATTTTACTTTATTAGGCAGTGTTTTAAATAAATCTTCTTCACTTAAATTGGTATTTAATATTAAAGTACCATTTTCTTTTATATTATCTAATATATCGTATTTATACATATAACTATCTTTAGATACTACAATTAATTTTGGATTATCAACATAATATGGACTTCTTATTTGTTCATTTGCAATTCTAATATGACTTCTTGTAACTCCTCCTGATTTTTTAGAATCATATTGAAAATAACCTTGAACATCATAATCAGTATAATCACCAATTATTTTGATAATATCTTTTGATGTTGATACCATTCCATCAGAACCATAACCATAAATTAAAAATTCTAAAGCCTTATTATCTATTTTATAATCATCTATTGCTAAACTTAAATTAGTAACATCATCAATAATTCCAATTGTAAAATTATTTTTTAACTCTCCTTTTAAATTATCATATACAGCTTTTATCATCGCTGGTGTCGTATTTTTACTAGCTAAACCATATCTTCCACCAATTATTTTTATGTTTGTTTCCTTAAGAGCATTTACAACATCTAAATATAATGGCTCACCATTTGAACCAAATTCTTTAGTTCTATCTAATACAGCAATTTTTTCAACAGATTTTGGTAATTCATTTAATAGATATTTGCTACTAAAAGGTCGATATAAATGAACTTCTATTAAGCCAGTTTTATATCCTTTCTCATTTAAATCATCAACCGTTTGTCTAATGGTTTGACAAACTGAACCCATAGCTACAATTACTTCTTTTGCTAAAGGATTTCCATAATAATTAAATGGTTTATAATTAGTTTTTTCTATTTTGTTTATTTTTTCCATATAATCAGATACAATATCTGCCGTTTTCATATAATCTAGATTTCTACTTTCTGTATTTTGAAAGTAAATATCTTCGTTTTGAGCAGTTCCTCTTGTATTAGGTTTTGCATTATTCATAGCTCTATTTCTAAAATCTGAAAGAGCTTTTTTATCAATTAATTTTTCTATTTTATCGTAATTTAAAATTTTTACTTTGTTAATTTCATGACTAGTTCTAAAACCATCAAAAAAATTAATAAAAGGTAAACTTGCCTTAATTGCAGATAAATGAGCAATCGCAGCCATTCTATAAGCATCATTTACTGAAGAAGAAGCTAAAATACATACTCCTGTTGCTCTTGTTGCATAAATATCCTGATGATCACCAAAAATACTTAATGCATGAGTTGCAATTGACCTTGCTGCTACATGAATAACAGCAGGTAACATTTCTCCTGCTAATTTATATAAAGTAGGTATCATTAAAAGTAAGCCTTGACTTGCTGTATATGTTGTAGCTAAAACACCACTTTGTAATGCTCCATGAACCATTGCAATTGCTCCTACCTCTGATTGCATTTCTACAATTTTAACCTTATTTTCAAAAAAATTAAGTTCACCATCATTACTTAAAACATCTATTTTCTCAGCCATTGGAGTTGCTGGAGTAATTGGATATATACCACATACTTCACTAAATTTATAACTAATTCTACTTACAGCTTCATTTGCATCCATTGTTTTATATTCCATAATATCGACCTCCTCTTTCTATAAAATATAATATCATAAATAAAAAAAAAGAACAAGAAAGTTGTCATTATTTAAAAAGTCATTTTGAAGTGTTTTATTTAAATATTAAAACCAAAATAAATATAAATACACCAAAAAATATAATTAAATAACTAACAAAACCTTGATTATTTAGATTATTTTGGCTACTTTTGCTTAAAACTTTTCCCTTTGTATTTTCATATTTTTGTCTATTTAAATTACCATATTGCTCTAAAATTTTATCTCTATTTATTTTAGCTTCAAAAACTTTCTTTCCTTGAAACATTTTTAAAAATATAGGACTAGTTGTTTTCTTAATTTCAAATCCTTTTTCCATAAACATATTTTGAGCTATTGATAATCTTAAAAGTGGTGAAACAGCAAAAATTTGTTTTATATTTAAATTATTTTCAATTATAGAAGAAGATTTTATTAACGCATCATCAAGTTGTGAAGATATGTGTTTTATATATTCATCTTTTTCATTAGAATAAAATTTATCTTTGATACTAGAAGGAATAAAATGAAGATGTAAAGTATCACCACTAATTCCATAAGAAAAAATATCATTTAATGGTATATGAGCATTTTGTCTTTCTTTAAATGTCTTCGTTGCAAGTTCATCAACTTGTCTTTTTAATTCTTCTAAATCTTCTTGTCTATCTTTAAACATTAAAACTGCTCTAGCTATTTCTTCTTCTGTAAGAGGCTTATTTACCTTACTATTAATTTTACTTATTAATTCAACAATATAATTTTTAATTTCTAAATTTTTTTCTTCCATTTCCTTCATTTTTATCACTTTTCTAAATCCTATCTATATCTATTATACATCATAATTTATCTTTTTTATACTTTTTTATTAAAAAAGCTTAACTTATCTACAAGTTAAGCCTTGATTTGTATAGTTAGTTCTTAGTGTATTTAGACTTCGATCCAAGTTAAATTTACCTAAATCAGCATCATCCATCTTTTCTAAGTCGAACTTATAAGTTACTTTATAATTATCATCACGATCAGTATCAACACTACTAGTAAAACCAGTAATATTATTATAAGTTGTCATTCGATTATTATGAGTTGTTTTGATCCCTGCAATATCTAAAATAGTATTAGTAACTCCCGTTACAACATCATCAAGAGCATCTCCAACAACACCATCAATGACACCATCGTTATCATTTTGATTATCATCACTCGTAGTACCATCAGTACCTGTACCAACACCATCATCATTAGTTGTATCATTAGTATCATTAGTACCAGTATTTTGAGCAGTATAATCATATGTTACAGTTACCATTTTTATATCATCATCTTTATAATCTATTTTATAAGTTCGATTACTACTTAAACCATTTATTGTATTAGCAGATGTACACGTTAATGTATCATTTTCGCCACAACCTGATAAAAGTAATAAAACACCTACAAAAAATATGGCTTTTTTCATTTTTTCCCTCCTTTTCCTATTACTAATATAACCAATTATAATTATTTTACTATTGGAAATTGTTAACAAAAATGTAGATAACTTTTTTAGCTATCTACATTAATTGACAAAAATATAAGAAATTGGTAAATATTGGAATTTTAAAACTCACAATTACCAGGCGTTCTAGGATAAGCAATAACATCACGAATATTATCAACACCTGTTAAGTAAATAATAAGTCGCTCAAAACCCATTCCAAATCCTGAATGTACACATCCTCCAAAACGTCGAAGATTTAAGTACCATTGCATAGATTCTTTATCAATATTTAACTGTTGCATTCTTTGGACAAGCTTATCATAGTCTTCTTCTCTTTGTGATCCACCCATTAATTCACCTGCTCCTGGAACTTCCAAATCAACTGCTGCAACAGTTTTACCATCAGGATTTTGCTTCATATAAAATGCTTTAATATCTTTTGGCCAATTTTTAATAAAGACTGGTCCATCAAAATATTCTGTAATATATTTTTCATGTTCTCTTGCAATGTCTTCACCATATTCTGGTTCAAATTCCCATTTAATTTTAGCTTCTTTTAAAATTTTAATAACTTCTTCATGATCAATTCTTACAAAATTACTGTTTACTAATTTATTTAATTTATCAATTAAGCCTTTTTCCACAAATTGATTAAAAAATTCCATTTCACTAGAACAATTATTTAAAACATATTTAACAACATACTTAAGCATATCTTCCATTATATCCATATCTTGCTCTAAATCGCAAAAAGCAATTTCAGGCTCAATCATCCAAAATTCTGAAGCATGAGTCTTGGTATTTGAATTTTCTGCTCTAAAAGTTGGTCCAAAAGTATAAACTTTTTTATAAGCAAGAGCAAAAGTTTCTGCTTCCAGTTGACCCGATACCGTAAGAGCCGTTCTCTTACCAAAAAAATCTTTATCATAAAAAACTTTACCTGAATCTGCAATTTTATCTAAATCAAGTGTTGTAACTTGAAACATTTGCCCTGCTCCCTCACAATCAGAAGAAGTAATTAAAGGTGCATGAAAATACACATATCCTCTTTCTTGAAAATACTTATGAATAGCATAAGCTGCAACACTTCTTACTCGAAAAACAGCTTTAAACAAATTAGTTCTTGGCCTTAAATAAGCAATTTCTCTTAAAAATTCTCTTGTGGGTCTACCTTTTGCCTGAAGAGGATAATCTTCTGGACAATCACCTTCTAGAACAAATGATGACATAACTAATTCAAACTCTTGTCCCTCTTTTGGTGATTTAACCAATCTACCTTTAATAGTTACTGCTGAACCCAATTTTAATTTTTCAGCTTCTTCAAAACAAGATAAACTATCATCATATACCACTTGTAAATTTTTAAAACAAGTACCATCAGACAAATCAATAAAGCCAAAATGAGCCTGTCTACGATGATTTCTAATCCAACCACTAATAGTTATCTCTTTATCTATAAAATCCTTTTCATACAAATCTTTTATATCTATCATTTATAATCATCCTCCTTATTAGTCCTTTGCAATATTTTTATTAATTATACTAACTGACCTTTTTATATCTTTTAAAATTTTATTATATAATATTGGATAATGCCGAAGTTCATTTATTAATGCTACATCCTCTGAGGAAATTGAACCAACATAACAATTATCATCTTCATTAGTCACAGAAATTTCTCTACCTAATAAGTAATCAGTACTGGTTTTAAATACTTCTGCGATGGCTTCAAGTGTTTCTACATTAGGACATCTACTTCCTATTTCATAACCACAAACTGAAACTTTAGTTACGCCAAGCATATCACCCAATTGTTGCTGTGAATATCCATTTTTTATTCGTAATTGTTTAATTCTTGTCCCAATAACCATCAAAATCACCTTCCTAAAGTTATCCACTTGTTAATACAATTTTATAATAAAATATTATTATTGTATATAATATTAACTTTAAGTTAACTGTTTTTTAAAGAAGAAGCCCTATTTAAGCTTCTTCTTCACTATTTTCTTCTACCATTTCAATATTGCTTCTTCTTTGTTTTGAATTATTTGAAGTCAAAAATGTTACTTTTTCTGCTACTATTTCCGTCTTTTTCTTCTTAGTTCCATCAGCAGCCTCAATAATTCTAGTTTGAACTCGACCTTTAACACCAAGCATATCACCAGTATCGCAATATTCATTAGTATTTTCTGCAATTGCTGTCCAAAGTGTACAATCTAGAAAATCAGTTTCATATTCACCATCAACATTTTTATAATTTCTAGGTACAGCAAGTGTCATAACTGACATTTTCTTACCATTTTCTGTTATTCTAAGTTCTGGTTTTTTTACCAATCTTCCCACTAAAACAACTTGATTAACCATAGTATTCCTCCTTTCGGAAGGCACTATATCATAGATTTTAAAGCTAATCAAATCATAAAAATAGTCATTTTTTTAAGATGATTACGTAAAAATTTATTTTTACTAAACTAAAAATTCATTTTATATTAGATAAAAATTCTTTCCATTACAAAAATTCTCTTTTAAAGCTTTGAAAATTTATTTTAATAATTTTTTTTGTTAAAATTAGCCTTTTTTATTTTTTTTAAAATTTTACACTTTTTTTACACTTTTTTTCAAATATTAATTTAAATATTATCTTGTTGTTAATTATTTTATTCCATTATATTTTCATTTTACCTTTTTCAAAAACCTTTTTTAATATTATAATTACATACCTAATTCAGTTTTAATACTATTTACAATTGCCATTACATATTTATCTTTATTATTAATTAAATTATTTCGATCATTATCATTAGAAATATAACCTAATTCCATAAGATAAGTTTCAGAACCAATATTACTATTATAATAAGGATTGCTACCTACTTTATCTTCATTTCTTGTATCAACATATGCTCCAGTCATAAATCCACCAGTTTCTCTTATCATATATAAATAATTAGAATTTACAGTTACATCATATGGTTTATAGTTCTTTTTTTCGTAATCGCTTAAAGTAGCTTGAACTTCACTCGTTGTAAAATTATGAGTATAAACACCATCAAATTGTTTAAATAATTTGTTTTTAGAATAAGAAAGTCCTGTTTCATTCACTATATTATTAGCTAAATTTTTAGCAAAATCATAATTAATCTTATCTGCAGTATAAACTTCTAATCCATTTACATAATTATAAACATTTTTATTGATATGAACACAAAAAGTATATTTAGCTTGAACTTCACCTGGTATGACTGCTCGACCATGTTCTCCATATTCATCAAGTAAATCATTTGACCCTAAAGTATTTTTATCCCAAGTAAGTTTTACCTTTAATCCTAATTTTTCAAGTTCCTCTTTAATACTTGAAGATAAATCATAAGTAAAATCTGTTTCTTTGTATCCTCCTGCACTAGCACCACCATCCATACCACCATGACCTGGATCAATGACTATATCATAAACATTACTGTCGCCTTTTTTACTGACTTTAAACATCATTGTTCCATATTCATTATCAGAATTTATGTCAATCTTATTTCCAATATAAGACATTGTATAATATTGACTAGTTGCATAATTAGTTTCATTTTTTAATATATAATACTTATAAACATCCTTATCTTCTTTTTTACCTAAATACAACCTAATAAATAGAAAATAATCACTAGGATCAATGTCATCTAGATATAAACCATCATTTATATAATCAGATATGTTAAAAGAAATTGTATTAGTCTCTTGACTATAATTTAATGTAACTTCCTTAAATTCACCATTATATAGTACCATTTTTACATCCTCTGGTTCTATTCCTAAACCAACATCAAGCGTTCCTTTTAAATTAAAGTGATTACCATATATATAATATTCTGAAATATTAGCTACATTTTCCTCAACAGCAATTTTAGGTATTTCATTACTATTATTAAAAAATTTAACATAACCAAAATAACCCCCAACACCAAGTAAAATTATAACCAAAATAATTATCAAAGCTTTCTTCATATCATACACCTCCAATATTTAATGATAATAATCTATTTAATTCTACTGCATATTCCATTGGTAATTCTTCCCTAAAAGCATTTATAAAACCTAAAATAATTAACTCTTTAGCCTTTTCTTCATCAATACCTCTTGTCATAAGATAAAATAATTTATCCTCTCCTATTTTAGATACTGTTGCCTCATGTTCTAAAAATGATGATTTATTTTCTACAATATTCGTAGGCACTGTATCACTTTTTGATGTTTGATCTAAAAGAATTGTATCACATTTTACTGAAGCACTGGAATTAACTGCCGAAGAAGTAATTTTTACTAATCCACGATAAGTAGCATTTCCTCCATTTCTAGCAATCGATTTAGATACAATATTACTTTTGGTATTAGGAGCTAAATGAATCATTTTAGCCCCTGTATCTTGAATTTGATTTTCATTAGCACACGCCACAGTAATACAACTTCCTTTAGCGCCTTCACCTTTCAAAATACAAGCTGGATATTTCATATTAACTTTAGCTCCAATATTACCATCAATCCATTCCATAAGACCAGATTCTGAAACAATAGCTCTTTTTGTTACAAGATTATAAACATCGTTAGACCAATTTTGTATTGTTGTATAACGACATTTAGAATTTTTACCTACAAAAATTTCTACAACAGCAGCATGAAGTGCATCCTCAGTATAAGTCATTGCTGTACAGCCTTCGATATAATGTAATTCACTATTATCATCTACAATAATAAGTGTTCTTTCAAACTGTCCCATATTTTTAGTATTAATACGAAAATAACTTTGTAAAGGTCTATCCAATTTAGTATTTTTAGGAACATAAATAAAAGTTCCTCCACTCCAAACGGCCCCATTTAAAGCTGTAAATTTATTTTCATCATATTTTACTAAAGTATTGAAATATTTTTTAAACAAATTTGGATATTTCTTTAATGCCGTATCAGTATCACAAAAAATAACATTTTTAGCTTTTAATTCTGCAATCATATTATGATAAATAACTTCACTATCATATTGAGCTCCCATACCAGATAAATATTTTTTTTCTGCGTCAATTACACCAAGCTCATCAAATATATTTTTTACATTATCTGAAATATTATCCCAATTATCTGTAAGTTTTTCTTCTGATTTTTTATAATATGTAATAGAATCATAATCAATATCTAAAGATGGACCAAAATTAGGATTAGGACAACTTGCAAAATAATTATAAGCCTTAAGTCTAAAATTCAGCATCCATTCTGGCTCATTTTTTATTTTTGATATTTCTTTTATCACATTACTAGTAAGTTTCATATTCTCACCTTGTTTCTTTTTTTAGTATAAATAACTGTCCATTTATATCTTTATTATAATACAAATTTTATAAAATCAAAAGAAAAAATAATATTTTAATTAATTATCTTTTAAAATATTAGAATTACTACTAAAACCACCAAGATAATAATTAGGTATCTGTCCTTGAATAACTTTAGTAGCTATTGGTATTTTATTATTTACAGTTATCTCATTTGATACAAAAGGCAAATTAATTCTTGTCGTAACTTCAATATTAATATTTACATCAATTAAAGCATTATTTATTCCATATTCTCTTACATCTGTATTTATTCCTGTTATAACATCCCCAATTAAATTTAACTTAACTGGTATCTTTGGTCCTAAATTTCCTAAAAAAGAAGATTGACTTATAACTCCAACAGGTATTTCATAAATAATTCCTCTTCTTAATAAATTATCATCATAACCATCTAATGTATTATCAGGAAGCTCAATTAAATCAATGTTTCCCTCTTCAATAGCTTTTAAATTTAACTGAACAAGATTAGTAATAGAATTTAATATTTTAGTAACGTTTTTAGAATTAAAATCAATAAGAATTATTTCTCCAGCATTATTTTTGACAACTGTAAATAAATCTTCAACATCCATATCATTAGTAATTTGCTTGGTTACAGCTTTATTAATAATTAAAGTTGTAAGTTTTCTAGTTTCACTTTCTGCATATGATAAAAAAATAGGCATAGCTTTATCACTAAAATATTTTATAAGTTGATAAGATAAAAACAATCCTAAAATAATAATAAAAATTAAAATTGTAAAAACATTACATTTTCTTTTCTTTTTTAATTTAAGTTTCATATTAATATATATGAAAAAAAGATACTTATTTTGTATCTTTTAAAAAAATTTACTTAAATATGCATCATACCCACCAATAACATTCAAAGTATCATATCCAAATAATTTTAACCTCTTAGCAATCTCTTCACTTTGTTTTCCCTCATCACAATATAAATAATATCTATCAACTTTATTTAAATAATGAGAATAATTACCTAATAAATTATAATATGGAATATTTATAGCATTTTTAATATGACCTTGCATAAAAGAATAGTTGTCCCGAATATCCACAATAATAGGATTATTTAGATGCATAAGATTTTCTATAGTAATACCATTCATATAACACCTCTATTTTAATATATTAAGTATTATAATTATGAGTAAGTTAATTACTACTAGAAAATGCAAATTATTTAATAGATATTGATAATAAGCATAAAATATTTTCTTAACTTTTATATCAATTAAAAATAGAGCAATAAATAGAAGTTTCAAATCTTCCAAAATAATGCTCTTTTTTATATTTTACAAACTAATTTTAATAATCTTATAAATCAACTTATTCATCAGCAAAGAAATCATCGAAAAAGTCATCATCTTCATCATGATTAGTACTGTTATCACTATTATCGTTATTAATATCATTAATAGTTAAAACTTCATCATTTAAACTTGAAGTATTACTTGCATCTTGTTTTTCATTTTCCTCTGAAACTTGATTATTCGCTGCTTCTTTTTCTAATCTCTCTTCTTCCTCTAATTCAGCAATTTTAGCATCGATTTTCTTAACTAATTCATCAACATTAAAACCACTTACTGAATTACTTGGACTAGGCATACCCATACCAGATAATCCCGGTGGTATCATACCAGGTATCATACCTGACATTGGATTAGGAGACATTCCACTAAAAGGATTAAGATTAATAGCATCAGCCATTTTTTCTTCCTTTTTCTTTTTAACAAATTCTCTAATATCAAAAAGAGCAATTGGTTTAGGATCTCTTACCTTATGAGTTGCCTTCTCATATGTTTTACCCCAATCTAATTTAAAATCAGGTGTATATTTAGTCTTATAAGGCATCATTCGAAGTCGTAAAATAATAATTTCAAACTGCCTTAATCGTTGTAAATCACTTACTGTAACAAGAGGTGTTGAAGCTGTCTTATCATCTTTTTTAGATTTTACTTCACCACACATTTTACTAATTTCCTCTAGAGCTTGAAGTTCATTAGAAATTAGATAAACCGTATTACAGTTTCCTTTAATTGTCTCAGCATTTTCTTTACCATAAACTTGTGTTAATTGAGCATAGTTCTGAATAATAAAGACAAATCTAACTTTTCTACTACGAGCTGCTGTTACCATTGTTGTTACATCTTTTAAAGGTGGCATATTAGCAAACTCATCCAAAATAAAATTAGTCTTAAATGGAAGCTTTCCTCCACATTCTTGAGCAACATCAATTAAAGTTTCATAACATTGTTTTATAAAAATTGTGGCAAGAGGATGTAACGTTCTTTTTTCATCTTGAATAATTAAAAATACTGCTGTTTTCTTTCGACCAATATCTTTCATATCAAAATCACTATAACTTAACATCTCTGATAAATTATCACGTGATGAGAATATTTTTACTTTTTGTTTAAAAGTTGATAGAACTCCACCTTTAGTATCTTCAGGGGCATAAACAGTACCTGAAGCATTAACATAAGCAGGTCGTGATGGATCTTTCATATTAAAATATTCTTTAATATAATTATTGTTTGGACCTCCAAATCTTTCTTCACCTAAACTTGACATCAAGTTCATACTATTTAAGTTAATTTGATCTTCAGTAGCATCTTCAAAAAGTCCTAAAGCTAGTCCAGTAAAATAATCTGCTCCTGACTTTTCCCAAAATGGATCGGCATTACTTGACTTTTCATCATATAAAATATTTAAAGCTAAATCATCTAAAAGTTCTATAGCCTTATCAGTATTTCCCTCTTTATATAAAAGATATGGCAAAGTCATCGGATTCCAAGCATTACCTTTTTGAGGATCACGGAAATTTAAAGTAATTACATTATAACCTCTTTCACGAAGCATTTCTGCTGATGATTCATATAACTCTCCTTTAGGATCAGTTACAATCATAGACTCCCCTGCTTTAGCAAGTATTTTTATCATTGGTTTAGCAACAATTTCTGTTTTACCAGAAGCTGTAGCTCCAAGAACTACATAATGTTGTTCTCCTTTATCTAGCCAAATATTTTTACCATTACTAATTAATGGTACTCCTCCAACTGGAATAGTTTCATCTTTTATGTTAATTTTGACTAAATCCTTTTTCATTTCAGAATCCTTGCACCAACGTGAATAGCCTTTATCTTTTTTAGTAGTTGCAATTCCAAAGCCTTTTTCTCTATCAAAAAAGTATGAACTAACTGCTGTAAAAATAGCAATCAATGCTAAAAGGAAAAAGACAAGAGTCGCTCCAATATAACGACCACTAAAAGCTTCAAAAGGAAGTAAACCATAAAATTTACCTGTTGTTGCTAAACTTGAAGCATTTAAAACACCAACTGCACATATATACAATAAAAATATACAAAAACAGACAAAAATAGCAATATCTTTTGGTTCTGCTCTAAACTTCATAACGTCCCTCCATTCAACTAAAAATATTATAACACAACTAAATTAAACTAGCAATATTAATCTTTATCGAAAGAAATTTCTACACTATAGTTTAATCCATGTATAACATTAACAGTATATAATGTATTATTACTGTCAACTAAATTATAAGTATTCGAAACTTTATTATATTTCTCTAACATACCACTAGTAATCAAATCATTTTTAGAAGTATAATCAATAAATTCTTCTAAAGTATTAAAATATTTATTTTTAGTCCTTGTTCCAATTTTATCATATATATAGCTAGGATTACTATATATATTAGATATAATATCATTATAATAAATTGCAGCTATTATACTCTCATCATAATTAGTTATATTAAAATTATTATTATCATTATGTGAAATAGTTTTGAATTTAAAATCATTGCTTACAATTAGTTTTTCATATTTGCCTTTATCTATTGGATAAATGGCATAACTACTCTCATCAATATTATAATATAATACATAATTTTTAGTATCCTTTATATAGTTTACTTGATCCATAACATCATTTTTTAAATAACCTTGAACTAAAAATATATAGTTATTTTTATTACTAATTACATAAATTTCACTAGCTTGAAAAGAAGTATTTTGATAATCAGTAAAATATGATAATACATTATCAATAGAAATATTATTTTCAAAAGTATAATCTTTATCTAATATATCATAAACATTATCTCTAAAGCCATTACTTATCATTTTACATAGATTATTAATATTTTCTGAAATAGAAAAGAAAAGAGATTCATCGCTTAATAAAACTAATTCATGATACTCAGTTGTTTTATTTTTTTCGTCTAATTCCAATTGATTTCTATTAATAAAATATACAACTATACCTATTATACTAAAAACTATCAATAATATTATAATAGTTATTTTATTTTCTTTTATCATATAAACCTCCTTAAGAAGGATAAATTCCATCGATTAGTAGTTTCCATTCAGCTTCTCTTCTTCTAGCTAATGCACTAAGATATGTACCATTTGCCATGGAATATTTAGAAAAACAATCGGTATGCATCTTTTCACTTAAGCCATATTCACTATAATGTTGGAAAAAGCAATTATTATTACCAACATTATATCTAAATGAAGTAAGAGCATCAATTTGATAATCAAATAAATCAATACCATGGCTTCTTGCTTCATTTATGACACTTGTTTTATACGAATTTATAATTTCTATAGCAATAGCATCAGCAGTAGAAACAGGAACACTAGATCCTACGGTTAACTTATCAGGATCAATTCCTCTTGTAGTAAACATATCCTTATGAGCTGATATTAAAATACCTATACCAACGGTTAAATTACCATAGCCATCATCATAAACAAGATAATTACCATCCTTAATTGTTCCAGTACCTTCAAATTTTTTAATCATTGATAAAAGTTTGTTATCACTAGTTTTAGGTCTTGGATTATCAGGAT
The DNA here is from genome assembly GCA_947629035.1 of uncultured Bacilli bacterium. Taxonomy (GTDB): domain Bacteria; phylum Bacillota_I; class Bacilli_A; order RF39; family UBA660; genus CANRCE01. Next base: position 21,954 of record CANRCE010000008.1, read on the forward strand.
CAACATAAGTTAGAGGATTTATAGCCATACTGTTATTATAACCACCAATATCAATTTGAAAATGTAAGTGAGCGCCAGTTGAGCTACCACTATTACCTATTTTACCAATAACTTGTCCTTGTTTTACAGTATCACCTGTTTTAACTTTAACACTATTTGAAGCCATATGACCATATATTGTATAAACATTGTTATTATGTAAAATTACGACATGGTTACCAAATCCTCCACCACAACTATTTCCATAACTTCCATTGTCTTCACAACCGTTATAAGCATAATAAACTACGCCATCAAAAGATGCAATAACATTATAATAACCAATTCTTCCCCCAGCTGATATATCAATACCTTTATGAGTACCTGCTTGTCCATTAATTACTCTATTACCTGTATAAGAACTAATTGATAACTCTGGTGGTGTATCACTAGCATATAAAACTCCATTAATTGATTTTGTTTCCATACTACCAACAGGCCACCAATAACTAAAATTATTAACAGAATCATAGGAAAGTAAATTATAATTATCATCATCTTCTCCTATATCAATGACATCAATTGCCATTAAAGTAGCAACTATTAATAAGAAAAGAAGAAGAAATACTCCTAATCCTCCAAAGAAAAATATTTTAAATTTTAATGATGCCAGTTTAGAAATTTTTTCTACTACTGCATTATTAGAATTATTATCTGAACCATTACCCTCTTCTTTTGAGGTGTTTTTTTTAACAAAATTTACTAATTTGTCAAACATTTAATTCACCACCAAATCTTATAAACCTCCACCACTACCAAATGACTCTAACTCTTCTTCAGTTACATTTACATTTATTTGCATTCTTCTACCGCCACACACAAATAATGCTTCTCCTTGACTGTATCTTTTAATATTCTCTTTTTCATTATCATTTAAATCAATTAAGCTACTTAAATCTTCAACTGCTTGTTTCTTAAGTCCCATAACTAAATAATAAGCAGCATTGTCAAATATAGCTTTACCATGCATTATAATATCTGATCCTACAAAATCAGTAGGCTGTTGAGTAATAATAATAGTCCCTGTATTGTATTTTCTAGCTCTTCTTTGAACTTGAGCTAAAAATTCTGCTCCAAAAACATTTTTTTCTCCTAAAAGAACATGTGCCTCATCAACAGATAAAACTGTGTTAACATTTGGATTTAAGCATAAACTCCAAGCATATTTTAAAACATTAAAAAGTAAAGCATTACGAATATTAACATCAGAATTCATAAGTTCTTTAATATTAAATACAATAAAATCAGTATTACTATTAATTGAAGTATGACCATTAAAATAATATTTTAATTCTCTAACAAATGGTCTTACTTTTAATTCTAATCTTTCCATAACATCTCTTTCATGAGTTTTTTCTGTCATAGAAGTAAGTCTTCCACTAATTGTAGCATAGACATCTTGAAAAATAGGAAAAGATTCAGATTTAAAATTAGAAAAATCAGTATTAAAGTCAATACCAAATCTAGCATAAGTATCTTGAACAACTTCACTAAATAAAGTTAAAACATCTTCCTCAATATCTGGTGCATAATATTTCATAAAAGCTTTCAAAGTTTGAATTGTCTTTGTTAAGACCGTATAACCTAAACCTGCTTTTATTTCTTCTTCATCAGCATCCATAATAATTTCAAGTGGATTTACCATACCAAATTGTCCACCTTTACCTAAATCGACAACCTCTCCTCCTAAAGCTCTAGTCATATCTGATATTTCACCTTCAGGATCAACAGCAACAATCTGATAACCATTTCTAATATGACTTCTTAAAATAAGTTTAGCTGCTGTTGATTTACCACTTCCAGATGTACCCAAAATAATCATATTAGCATTATTACGTCCTGGTTCTTTACCAATTTGATAAAAGAATTGATTAAATAAAACAACTCCTCCAGAAAAATCTACACCAAGTAAAGTAGATAATCCATCATCTTTAATACTATCAAAAATGAAAGGATACATTGCAGCCATTGTTGGAGATGGCATTGGCGTACCAATTCGCATTTCAATTGGTTGCTTATCAAAAATAGGAAGCATTGATTTTAATACTCTTTCCTGTTCAAAACGTAAAGGAATAGCTTTAAGACCCATTGCATCTAAATAATTTTTTAAATTCATTTTTTTAAGTTCTAATTCTTCTTTAGTATTAGCCGTTACCATAAGATGCATTTGAAAGTCAAAAGTTTTAGCTTGTGAAGCTGTAAATTGCTGAATATAATATTCTAGTGAATCTACATCCTGTCTTATTCTTTCTTGAACAGTTCTATCATGTTCATCTTGATATTTTGATCTTAAATCTGCTATTTCCTTATTTAACATTTTTGCTAATACAGAAAAAGGAACAGGAATATGCTTAATAACCATCTTAATACCTGATAAATTAGTTAAATTAGCAAGATAACCAGGTCCAATTAATCTAGGATATGAAATAACAGTTAAAATCGTAGCATACTTATCACTAATTACAAATTCAGCTGGATTGAATTGAATTCCTTTAGGAGCTATTTCACTTTTAAAACTCATGCTGCCATCACCGTCCCAAAGTTAGTAGTCATACCACTATTTAAGAAATTATCCAAAATAACTCTTAAATCTTGATTAGAAGTCTGAACAGCCTCTAAACCAGCATTAGCAAGTCCCATAATTAAAGTACGAAGATTTTTTTGAATAATATCCTGATTTCGTTCTTTAAATAAAATATAATATTCTGTATCTGTAACATTATTATCCATAAACATATTAGCTTTATCAATATCTTGCAAAATTATTTTTCTAATAACGGGAGATGGTGTTTGATTATATAAAAGTTGCATACGAGCTAAATATCCAGAAATATCAACTGGTCTATCTGCTGAAATTAACCAAAATTCAAAATCAATAGAATTATAAAAATTTTTAAGAGCAATAATAACTGATTCTTGTGTTGCAACATCTAAAATAAAGATATTACGAGGTCTTATCTTAACACCAGTTACCCTCATATTATTATTTAAAATAATTGAACCATTAGCAATAGTTTTAATGGGTAACCAATCTTCCGTATATTTAGAATTATTTTTTTGCCCTGTCATCTTTGAATTGTTCATACAAACACCAACCTTTCCATACATATCTTCTTCTTTCTGTAAAAAATCTAATAATACTTTGAATTGCAGTCAATACATTATGATAATTAGGTATAGGTATTACCAAAAGACCAGTAATAAGAGCAGGTAGACAACCAATTATGATAACGGTCGTGTTTGTACTAGATACAAACATTAATATCAAAAATGATACAAATACACCACTACCAAATAAAATTAAGTCAAATGGTCTAAAAATATTAAGTATTAACGTACCTCTTTTAGCATTAGCTGGAACTAAATATCCATTCACTATGTATCACACTCCTTTTTATTTTATATTTATTATTACTTACCACCACCATATTTATCATTAGCTTGATGAGCTCTATAACCATTTGTTGAAGTATACTGTGTCTGCCCAGCTTGAGCAAATGTCCTAGCATCTCCAACTGAAGTCGTTCCAGGGGTTGTTCCATCGCCAATTGTTCCAACATTAGCAAATCCTGGCAAGTTATGATTATCATTAGCAATTCTTTGCATATTATCAACTGCTGTTCTAGCTTGTCCAGCTAAAGCAGCATCTACTCCAGAAGTAAGACTAACGCTTACACGAGCACCAGCAGCTGTTACATAATCATATTCCTTATCTCCTTTTAATATAGCATTTCTAGCGTTAGTTTTGGCAATATTTAGTTTAGTCTGTAAATTATGTATATTAGCAGCTGAATCACCCCTAGCTACAGCTTGATCAAGCTCTTTTTGTAAATTTTTTACACCAGCAGTGTTATTTACAGCTTTATCAAAAATATCATATTGAGCATCAAAATCTTTATAAGCCTGTACATTTCTAGCATCAACATCAGCAGCAGTTTCCATACCAAGATGTCTTTGTAAGCCAGCTATTCTACCACCCATAATACTTCCTCCAGCTGCTCTTACATCATTTCTTCTTTTATTCATAGCAGCTTGATTTTTTGTAACACTTCCTAAATTTTTCATTAAGCCACCTTTTTGAGCACCAGTAAATGCTCCTCTTCGAAGTCCTCCAACAACATCGCCAGAAAAAGCTCCTACTACAGCTCCAAGTCCTGCTCCTAAACCAAAGCCAAGAGCCCTTTTAGTTGTTTCATCTGGTTTAATACCATAGCCGATTGAAGCAGCATTTTTAGGAAATAATTCTTTAATTAAATCCATGACTTTTTTAGCAAAAATTAATAAAGCCATCACTAATATTATTTTAGCATATACTTGCTGTCCACTACTTAACCATGAGAAAGCTGTAGAAATCATATCTTCATCATTTAATATCAAAGTTGATACATAAACAACAAAATAAATAATTGCTGTTCTAATAAAAAAGTCTAAATATGTAGTTAAAACCATTTTCCACCATTTATCAAAGATATTGTTTTTATTCGGACCAAGATATCCTAATATTGGTATTGGAGCAATCATCTGTAAAAAGGCAAGCTGAAATAATCTTACTCCAACATTAATTGTATACATTACAATTATCCACAAAACCACTCCAGCAACGGCAATCATAAAAATACCATCAAAATTAATTGTATAAACACTCTTATCTTCCCTATTAGAGCTTGTTTTATCTGTACCACTTACTTTCCTATTTAAGCAAGCAAAAGCATTATTTAAATTAACATTTCCATTTGTAAATTGATATTCCATCAGATTTATGTTTGAATTATCAAATGGAGACACAGCATAATATGGACAGATATGTCTCTCACCTTCATCATTTTCATATAAATTTATATCTTCATCTAAATCTAATTGTTTCTCTAAATCATCATAATTAACTTCTTTATAAAAGGCACTAAAAATATTATAAGATAAGCTAGTTCCTGCATTTGCAACAATATCACTATTACTTGCAGTTGTATCAGAAAGAAATATCTTTCCTAAAACATTAGAATCAACAATTGCATTTTGTATTTTATAAGCATAATTAAATAAAGTAGGTGTCATTCCAAAAAGAACAATAACAATAATAACTTTTTTTACAATATTTATGGCTCCTTTATCTTTATCTGTTAAACTATCAGGATTAAGAAGTATTTGAATCAACGAAAAACTAATTCTAAATATCATAAAAATAGATAATATTAACCCTATACGTTGAAAAATTGACATAACAATGTCATTATCTATAATTCTAGCTGTTCCGATAGCCTCAAAACACTCGAAGCAAAAACATATTGCTTTAAATAAAGCTTCGCCAATCATCAATAATAATGTTCTAAAGGCATCTTGAATAGCTTCACCTATCTTATCGAACAAGGAAAACACCTCCTAACCAATATTGCAAGAATTTGGTCCTATAGACGACCATACCATATTAGCCAAATTTAATAGTAAATTAACAAGTGTTGGTACAAAGAAAATTGCAACACCAACAATCAATCTAACAATAAATCTTTTTTGAGCTTTCTTCATTTTATCATCATCCGATGCTAAAACTGCACTACCAAAATCAACTATACCAAATCCAATAACTAAAATTGGAACAATAATTCTGATATATTTTAAAAATGAATTTATTATATCTATTATTTCATCACCAAATAATTCACACTCATCCTTTGGCGATTCAATTGGATCTATTGGAGTTATATTTTCTTTAACTTTTTCATCAACTTTTACATATGGAGTAATGGCACACATAAAACTTTCTTCAGAATTAATTGTAAATTGAGTGTTAAGAATCATCCCATTATTGCATTCTTTTCTGTATATTTCAACAGGGCAAGTACTAGTTAAAACTGCATAATCAAGTATATCACTATTTGCCCATATTTTTTGTCCATCAGCATTAGGATTGATAAGATTAGGATTATTGTCTTTAATGCTTTTAACTAAACCATTATCTTTTTCATAAAGATTAAAAGTTTTTGTTGTAAAATCAAAATAAATTGTTAAATCTTTATCATTACTTCCATTAATAGTATAATAACATTCTGCTTCCCATTCTTTGTTTGAATTTAAAGCTAATTTATTGTAATCTTCATTATGAGTTCCATCGGCAATATCATATTGTATGGTACTTGTCTTTGTCTTGTTGAATTCATTTTTTAAATTACCACACCAGCCATCATTATTATCAAAGCAAACTTCATTTCGAAAATGTGTATCATAATAAGCATTAGTAGGACAAGCGCCAAAAGCTAATAACGAATCTTTTATAGCTTGATTAGCAAAAGCATTACCATTATTACTTACAATTTTCTCTTTTCTAAATTTATCATAACTTGAATTATATATTGCATATAATTGATTATCTTTTATTGCAATTAAAACACTATAAGTTTTATCATCATATTCCATATCGTAACCACAAAGTGGCAAATCATAACCATCTTCAATATAACTATTAAAATTATTAATATCAAAAGCTTTAGCTCTAACATCATTCATATAAATAAAAGAGCTTAAAAGTATGATTATTACCAATACTATTTTTTTCATATATAAACTCCTCATTTCTAAAACAAGAAATAAAATTTAAACCATAACCACATTATAACATAAAAAATTATAATAATAAATAGAAAAAATCAACTTTATATTAAAAAAAATACCAAAAGGTATTTATTTTAAATAATTTAAACAACTTGCCCAATTTACCGTATCAATGTTTTCATCTCCAGCAGTATCTGTTGCAAATAATCCAAATAGTAATTGAACAATTGCAATTACAAAGAATATTGCTACAGCATACATTGCTCTTTTAGTTAACATTTTTGTTGCTGCTTTTATTTCTTTTTCTTCACTTGCTATAACTGCTTTACCTAAATCTAACATACCAAGAATTACTAAAATTACTGGTATTCCAAATTTTACAATATCAAGTATTGATCCAATAAATTTCATAAGTGAAACTAATTCACTAGGACATCCTTCCATTTTTCTTCCTCCTTAACATACTATAATAATAACCTATTTCTATTAAAAAGTCAATTAATTTTACAATATTTAACAATTGATGTTAATTATTTTATTTTCTCATATAAATTAAAAAATTACCTTCATGTATAATTTTATAGCTATCATCATCTAATAAAGTTATAATTAATTTATTATTAGAAAACTTTAATTATAACTTATTATATAAATCATATTTTTATAATCAAGATTATTTATTTAAATGTTTAACTAATATTTTTGAAATCATATAAAAAACATTTTCTGTTTTGTAAAAATTAAACTCATTAGAATTATTATTAGTAAAAATAATAAAAAATAGAAAAAACTATTGCCAATTTATTCCAAATTATGCTATAATCATTGCGTAAGATGTTTTAGATGGAATATTTACGATATCAAATATTTTTATATATCTAATTATAGGTTTTATTACATATTTACTTGAGATTAATTATAAATCTCATATAGATAATTAATAGTTTCTCCCTATTCGCGAGCTTATATAAGCTATTTCACCTTCGCGTTTCTATCTACTAGCATCTTTAAGAGCATTATGTAAAATAAATTTTTATCAAGATGTAATTAAAATAGCTTTTCTATTTAATTAGCATAAACATATTATTTATTTCACTAATGCAAATAAATGATATTTTAGATATCATTTGCATACTGATATGATATTTCAATCATGTCAGTTTTTTATAATATAATTTTTCTAATATTATTTGCTAATAAAAATAGACAAAAACCCATTTTTAGTTATAAAAATGAGTTTCATATCAAAAATTATCTATCTCTTATTGTCCAATAATAACAGTTGCTACAAAAATACTAATTAACGATAAAATTATAAGTCCAATACTAAGTAGACCAATATTTATATATCCTGCTTTAGTTAAAGTCCTAACCTTGCCATTTTCTAAATCATTGCTATTTATATCTTGATATGCTGGTAACAAATTATTTTGAATGATACTATTTAACATTTGAAATTGTTCAGGTGAAATACTTGCAGCAATTGAATTAGATGGAATCATTCCAGCTCTAGTCGGACCATCAACTGGTTTTCCCATGTTAATTCCTAAATCTTCCAATTTTTGCTGAAGACTCATCATTATTTTTAAAGTAGCTTTAATGTCTATGTTTTTTATTTCTTCTTTTACTTTACTTGCAACTTCTTCTTTTTTAGCAGATAATTTCTTCTTTAATGCACTAGCTTTGGTTACCATAATTTTATTAATAGACTTATATTCATGATGCTTTTTAGATAAACTTCTCTTTTGCTCCATACTTAATGCTTTTATCTTAACTGTTGTATTTCTAATAATTCTTACATTTTCATTTGAATCTAATTTAGCTTTATTAATATCTTCATATGATCTATCTATAGCATTTTTATTTGAACGAATATTAGCATTTTCAATTTCTATCGAATTTTCAGCAATATATAATTTAGCTTCTTCAGCCATTTTTCTTTCATTTATTTGATTATAAATTTCTTCTTTTTCTGCTAATTTTTTCGCTCTCATTTTAGAAACAATAGTTATTCTATCTAACTTACTTGGCTTCATAGCTTTTAGTACTTTTTTTAAAGCCTTTTTTTCTTCTTTTGTTATTGATTTTACTGATACTTTAAGATTTTTTACTTCTTCTTTCAATCTAGTTATTTCTTTTTGAGAACTAGCAATATTTTCTTTTGCAGATCTTATATTTTCAAGTTGATTATTTATAGTCTCATTATTAACATTAAGTTTCCTTTGAGCTTCTTCTAAATTATTTTTAGCTATATCATTTTGTTTTTGATAAAATTCTTCTTTTTCTTTAACAGGTAACTTATCATATAATTCTCTTAATCTATCAAAAGTAATATGCGAATAAACTTCATTCTTATCCAAATCAGGATGCCTAGTAAATTCAATAATATCTTGTACTGATATACCTGCTAATAAATCTTCTCTTTCTTTTGTCGCTAAAGATTTATATAATTCTATTTGAAAATCTATAGGAAGAGTTAAAAAATATAAAGTCTTATTTTGATCTTGTCGATAATATTCAATTACTTGTTCAATTGTCATATTAATTACCTTCTTTTAACAAATCCATAACAATGGCATTAATTTTATTTTTTTCTTCTTCATCTTCAATTGAAATTATTTCAAAATCACCACTTGGATTTTTAATCAACCTAGAACTATAAATGCCATAATTATCATTATCTTCTTCAATACCATATACCACATATTCATTACCTAAAGCTTCAATAACATTTATAACCAGTGCTTCTTTTTCATTTCCATTTTCATCAACCATCATAAAAGTTTCATCTTCCATCGTAATTCCTCCTAACTTTTTTTAATATTTTTTATTTGAAAATCAAATATTTTACCTACCATAATTCTTTCACTGTCATCATCAATATCAGTTAATATGTAACATTTTTGTTTTTCATCATACGTTATAATACCAGCATAAATATCATAATTACCATCTTCGTTATAAATACCATAAATTTCGTAATTTCTAGTAGCAATATTAATCGTCTCCAAAGCAATAGCCACTTTATCCATACCATTTTTATCTCTAATTAAAAATTTTTGATTATTATCCAATTTAACCATCTACCTTTATTATTTTTATTTTATTTTAACATTTTTTAATATGATTGTAAAGAATTAATTTATGATATTAATTATGTCATACTAAAAAAGTACCTAAATAAGTACTTTTTAACTAACATTTTATTATTTAACTAATTCATCATATAAAATTTCAAGTTTTAATTTATCAACATATGGTAAAAATGATGCCTTAATAGCATTCTTATTCATTTTAATAAAATCTTCTTTAGTAAAATGAAATTCTTTGGCAAGTAATTCATATTCTTTATTTAAGTTAGTATTTGATACTGTTCTATTGTCAGTATTTATTGTAATTGGTATTCCTAAATCAAATAATTTTTTAATTGGCAAATCTTTAACTGTCGAAAAAGCTTTAGTATTTATATTACTAGTTGGACAAATTTCTAAAGTTATTTTACTTTTTTTCATCTTTTCTAATAATTCACAATCATCAATTATCTTTATACCATGTCCAATTCTTTTTGGAGCTAAACTAATAGCAATATCTAATCCTTTACTACTAACCTCACCTTGATGAATAGTAAATGGTACTTTCCTAGATTTAGCATATTTAAATAATTCTTTATATGACTCCAGTGATGCCATACTCTCATCACCTGCTAAATCAACACCTCCAATACCATGATTTAAAAATATTCTAGCGTAGTCTATGACTTTACGATTTTCATTTTCATCAAGGTTTTTTAGCATACACAAAATAAAATTTATTTTAGGAGTTTTATTATTTTGAGTAGCTTTTAAAACAGACTCAATTACTTCATAATAACTAAGTCCACCTCGTGTATGAAGATATGGAGCAAACCTTATTTCAGCATAGATAACATTATCTTTTTTTAAATCTTCAATTAATTCTTTGGTAATTCTTGTTATGTTATCTTTCGTTTGCATTAACTCTAGAGGAATGGTAAATTTTGTTAAATAATCTTTTAAATTTTTAGAATCTGAACTTACACATTTACGATAAATTTCTTCATCTGATAAATTAGTTAATTCTTTTAATGTTGTTAAACGAACAGAACCATCTAAATGAAGATGTAATTCTACTTTAGGTAATTTTTGATAATCTATTTCCACTTCATATCACCAATTTCATTATACAATAAAAAATATATAATTACCATAAAAATGTGTTAATTACTTAGTAAAATAATAGGTAAAAGTCTATACACTTTTTATCTATAACCATATCTTATTTTAGGAGGGGAAGAATAAATGAATAATTACAATGATTATTATAATTACTTTAATAATCAATTAAATGATATGAATTATATGCCAAATAATTATGAAATGATGCAAGATATGAATTATGGTAATGCATTTCAAAACACTTTTATGATGCCAACTGCACAAAATCAAATCATAGATTCATATCAAGGTTTTTTAAGAGGAAATATGTTTGGGGATTTATATGATCCTTATAAAAATTATCAGCCTATGGAATTAAAAGCTCAAACAGAAAGGGAAAGTCTTTTACAACAAGTACAACAGTTAAAATTTGCAATGATTGATCTTGATTTATATTTAGATACACATCCAAATGATAGAGAGGCTTTAAATTTATTTAATAGCTATAGAACTCAAGAAAAACAATTATGTGAACAATTTGAAAATAAATTTGGACCTCTTACATTAGATAGTAATGCCCTAAATGCTAACAATTGGGTATGGATTAATGGTCCTTGGCCTTGGGAGGTGAAATAAAATGTGGAAATATGTTAAAACATTAGAATATCCAGTTAATATTAAGAAAAAAGATTTAAGAATGGCAAAATATATGATGTCACAATACGGTGGAGCTAATAGTGAGTTAGCAGCAGCTCTTAGATATTTAAATCAAAGATACACAATGCCAGATGATAAAGGTAAAGCTTTGTTAACTGATATTGGTACTGAAGAACTAGCACATGTTGAAATTATTTCAACAATTCTTTATCAGCTTATGAAAGATGCAACAGTTGATGAGTTAAAACAAGCAGGTCTTGGAGGTCATTATTCTGAACATGGAAAGGATATATACCCTACCGATCCAAATGGAACACCATTTACGGTATCTTATTTTTCTTCAGTTGGTGATCCTATAGCTAATTTATCCGAAGATATGGCAGCAGAACAAAAGGCTCGATCAATATATGAAAATTTAATTAATTTAACAGATGATCCTGATGTTCTTGGACCATTATTATTCTTAAGACAAAGAGAAATAGTTCACTTTACCAGATTTAATGAATTATATGATGAATATAAAAAAAAGGGATATAAATAGATATATTGAAATAAAGAAAAGACTGTTGACAAAAGAAAATTTGTTAATAGTCTTTTTATTTTGAAAAAAATATATTATAATATAATCGTAAGGTTGCTTACTATACCTAAAAATAAGCTTACAAACCTTACTTTTTTATTGGAAAAATGGTATAATTAATATAGGTGCAATAAGGAGTAAGTGATAAATATGTCAATGACCAGAAATCAACTTGCGTTGATTTAATCATTAACATCGCTTTGGTGCAACGATTTTATCTTTTGGAGCGATAACTTTACTTATATTCGAAAAATTATACTCCCAAGATCGACTAAATCAACTAATTTAATTATAAAAGAATTGTTTTTGAAAATCAATTCCTTTGTTTAAATTTGTTTAATTTCATTTAATTTTGAATTAATTTTTTCTAAAAGCTCAAATAATTTTTCATTTTGTTCAAGATAAAATTCACTCATTAAAATTACTGACCCTCTATATTTATCTTTGTACATTTCTTTATTAATATTTAGGTATTCTTCGATTTGTGGTTTAAAACTGATTGTGCTAGTTGATATTTCTCCTATTGTTTTGTTTAAATATGCCTGTGGAAGTTGTTTTTCTGCATCTAAGTCATATAATGATAATACTTTAATTTCTAATTTATTTAAAACACTAATTATTATTGGAAAGAAAATTTTACCATCAACTATTGCAAATTCAACATCATTTTTTTCCATATTTGAATCATATTTTAATAAAAATAATTCAAATATTTTTCTTTCTATTACTCCTTCGCCTAATAACATATAATTGCAAAATAAAGATTTTAAAATTATTGGAAATACAAAATTTTGAAAATTTTTTTAAAAATTAAGCTAAGGCCTTCTCAAATAAAATTAAAAATGATATAATTGTTATAGGAGGTAGAACACATGAAAAATAAAAAGTATACTTATATTAGTTTATTTAGTAGTGCTGGTATTGGATGCTA
>CANRCE010000009.1 GCA_947629035.1 uncultured Bacilli bacterium
TAATAATCCCACAAGGACCAACGGGACCTACCGGAATCGAAGGACCAACCGGACCAACGGGACCTGAAGGAGTAACTGGCCCTACCGGACCAGAAGGACCAACTGGACCAACCGGACCTGAAGGACCTACTGGACCTACGGGACCTGAAGGACCAACTGGTGCTACTGGCGCTTTAGCCACTGCTTATGCTGGATTATATGGAAATACTCAACAAACAGTATCATTAGATGGAAGCAACCCATCACAAATTGCTTTAGCTAATACAATGGAAAATGCAACTTTAACTACAGGAAATAACGAAATTGAAATAACTGAAGATGGAACTTACTTAGTTACATACTATGCTAGATTTTCTGTAGATAATCCAGCAACCGTTAGTGTATCAGTTAGAGAAAATCAAAATGATATTGATGAAACAACAACTTCACAAGCGTTAACTGCAAGTCAAGTAGCTACATTTACTAATACTAGTATTTTAAATCTTACTGCAGGTCAAACTCTTGATTTAGCAGCTGAAGGTTCTGCATCTACTACAGCTACCCTAACTGCTGGTGCTCTTAATGCAAGTCTTACTGTAACAAGAATAGCTTAAATTATACTACAATCTTTTAAACATTTGGTTACTTAAAAAACCAAATGTTTTTTATATCATCTTATTTTACAATAACATATTTTAACATAATTTATCTATAATTTTGCCATTTTTATTTTTTATAATTACCTCATGAAGAAAGGAGATGATATATGAAGTAAAAAACTAGAAAATTCTATTAAATAATGTTATACTAAATACGGGTGGTGATAAATAATGAATAATACCTTTAATATCGTTCTTGTCGAAGATGAAAAAGACTTAAATGATTTAATAAAAACTTATCTTCAAAAAGAAGGTTATAATGTTATTAGTTATTTAAGTGGCCAAGAAGCTATTAATAACATTAATATCAATGCTCATTTATGGATATTAGATATTATGTTGAAAGATGATATAAGTGGCTACGATATTATCAAAAAAATTAGAGAAAATAATGATATGATACCTGTAATATTTACATCAGCACGTGACAAAGATTTAGATAAAATAATTGGTTTAGAATTAGGAAGTGATGATTACATTACTAAACCATATTCTCCAAAAGAATTAGTTTTAAGAGTCAATAATATTATTAAAAGAGTATATTCTAAAGACTTAAAAAAATTAATTTATAACAATTATCTAATTGATATGGACAAAAGAATAGTCTTATCTGACAATAAAGATATAAATCTTACAACTTTAGAATTTGACTTATTATGTATGTTTTTAAATAATAAAAATAAATCTTTTGCTAGAGATGACATCCTAACCAATATTTGGGGTGAAGATTATTTTGGAACTGATCGAGTTGTTGATGATTTAGTTAGAAGATTAAGAAAAAAAATGCCAGATTTGAATATTAATACCATTTATGGTTTTGGATATAGATTAACATGACAAAACCCAAATTAACAGATCAATTATTGCTCATTTGTATTGCAATTGTATCAATCGTTATTATTTCTCTTGGTATTATTTTACCTAAAAATTTACTACCAATTTATGAAGAAAACCTATATAATTATTTAAAGCAACCATTACAGTTTGTAGAAACTCCTGAAGATATAAGTAATAAGATTAATGCTGAAGTTGCCTATTTATATCTTAATTATGATGAAAATAATAATCTATCTGATGTTATAACATCAGATAACTTGTATTCAGTAGTAGATATTAAAGATTTAAAATATATTTTAAATCATATAGACAGCGAATATGGAAAATTTAAATACAATAAAGTTACTTATTATTACAATTCCGTAACTAGTACCCATGGTAAAAAAGTTGCTATTACCAATAATGTTTATATCAACAATATGAAAAAAGATATTTTAAAAATTATATTTTCTGTTGTAGGTATAACATTCATTATTGTTTTGCTTCTTGTCCTTACTTGGTCAAATACTTTAGTTAATAGAATTAAAAAATTAAAAGAAAAAGTTGATAATATTAATAATGATGATTATAATCATAACTTAAATTTGACTTATGATGATGAATTATATACTCTTGCTGTAGCTATCGAAAATATGAGAATATATTTAAAACAGCAAGATGAATATAAAAATCAAATGTATCAAAATATATCTCATGATTTTAAAACTCCTATTACGGTAATGAAATCATACATTGAAGCAAGTGAAGATGGGATAGAAACTAAAGATAAAACTTTAGAAATTATCAAAGAACAACTAAATAAATTAGAATCAAAAGTACACTCCCTACTTTATCTAAATAAGTTAATCTATATTCAAGAACAAAAACAAAACTTAAATATTAAACATGATGTTAGTCTAACAGTAAAAGCATCTGTTGAAAAATTTAAAATGTCTAGATCTGATGTAGAGTTTATAGTTAACATTGATAAAAAAAGTTCTATATTTCGTGGTAGTGCTGATATGTGGGAAGCCATTATCGACAACATTCTTAACAATTTTATACGGTATGCAAATACTAAAATTAAAATAACAATTAAAAATAACAAAATAATCCTTTATAATGATGGACCTAATATTGATGACAATGTATTAAATAATATTTTCACTCCATACGAAAAAGGTATTAAAGGCGTCTTTGGTTTAGGACTATCCATTGTAAAGAAAACACTACATTTCTTACAATATGATATAACAATTGAAAATGTAAAAAATGGTGTAAAATTTATAATCAGTTAAAGAAGAAAGTATTACTCCTTACTTTCTTCTTTTTTATAAAAAAATAAGAGATAATCTCTTATTAATATTTTACTTGTACACCTTCTACTCTTAACGAAGCATTAATTCTATTTCCTTGTTCATAATCTTGATTAGTACCATCATCTTGTAACCATAAAAGCAATGTATAATTTTGAGTTGCTCCTGATGCTAAATATTTATTAGTTAAAAGCACTATATTACCAGTAGAACCAATACCACCTAATGCTACTCTATCGTTATTAGTATCATATATGGCATATTTAATTGCATCAGCCCTAAACTCATTAGTTTTTATATCAAGATATATCGTTATACTTTGATCCAGACTACCAAGTGCCTTAACACTAAAATTATTTCGATAAACATATTTAGTTTCTTCAAAAGTAGGCTCTTCTCTAGGCACTAGTAATGGACTAACAACTTGACCATCAATAAAGTCAATAGCCAAATCTCCAACTTTAACCTGTGTAGCATCTTCTTTTTCACTTGACATTAAACTATAATAAGCCCTAGTCGCTCCAATTACTGTTATAATACAAAGTAAAAGTAGCAATATAATAAATATAATAATCCATAATATTTTCTTATTTTTATTTTCTGACTTAACATTATTATCTTTCATATCTCTATCTCCTACCTACTTATATTTTCAATTGAAACACTAGCTGAAAAACTTGCACCTTGTTCTTTATTATTGTCATTACCTGCTTCATTTAACCAAATAAGCACTTCGTAATCTTTTGTAGTTTTTCTATTTATATTTTGTGTAGTATTTATATCTTCCCCAAAAAGACTAGTTTTAGCTCCAACTGTTTCTGAAAACAAACTTGTATTTTTTATTACTTTAGCATCATTATCAGTTACATCATAAACAATATAACTTAAATTAGAAAAAGCACTTCCACCTTGTCCTTTTTCGTTTTTATCCACTGTTAGAGTTGATTTAATATTGGCATCATAATCACCATTATTAGTTATACTAAATCTATAAACGCCACAAATTGTATAACCGTTATCATCTTTACATTGATCAGCAGTTTTATCATAACCTGCCTTAGCAATAGACTCTTTAACAGGAATTAAATTAGCAACACTAATATTCATTCCATCGACATAATCAATTTCCACAATAGCTGCCCTAGCATCAATATCTCTTTTACTACTAGCAGTTGCAGTAAAATAAGCAACTGTTGCACCAATAAGAGCAATAATTAAAGTAAATACACAAATAAGTGCATAAAATAAATTTTTACCAGTATTTGTTTGCATTCTAAATCCTCCTTCATTTTACTAAATCAATTTATTACTTTTAAGGAGTAATAAATGATGAAGAAATCTTTGGACCATTAATTGATTCAAATACTAATCTTCCCGTAAATACTTTTCCTTGATCCTCTTTTTGATCACTTTGCGTATTAGTTAGCCATATAACTAAATAATACTTACTACTACCTTTTGCTAGACTAATATTAGCGCTGGAAGAACCTTTTTGAAATGTATTTTTTGAATTAGAATCATTATTAATTGAGCTAGCATCAGAAACCTTTTCCTTAGAATCATTAAGTAATTGATACTTTAAATTAGAAGTAGTATATGTACTATTTACAGTTTCTAAATAACCTGTCAATAACTCTAAATCACCATTATTTGTTAAAGTTACTTCATATAAAGAACAAATATCATATCCCTCTTTACTTACACATTTACCTTCAGCATCAGCAACAGCCCTTTCAATAGTATCGTCATCTACAGGAACTAATGCTGAACTAGTCTTAATTGCCTTGACACTTACTGATACATCGAAATTATAAGCACTTCCACCAATAGTATTATTATTTTGAACTTGTGCTAAGAAATATGAAACAGTAACTCCCGTTACAACAGCAATTAAACATAAAACTGCAATAATACTAAATAATATACTTTTTCTTTTATTCATAATATCTAACTCCTATTCTACACCTGCTATACTACCTGTAAGATGTGAACCTGATGCAGATGTATATGTAACACTTGCTAAAAATGATCCATTCATATCTTCAGGTTGATCCTTCCCTGTATCAGGTAACCAAATAAGCAACACAAATTTTTTAGAAGTCGAAGCATTAAGTGTAAAATTATCACCTAAACTTTGAGAACTATCACTAATAACCTTTATCTTATCAGTATAAGCCTCACCTTTATCATCTAAAACTAAATATTTTAAATTCTCCATATTATCTAACTTAAAATTTATTATACCAACTAAATCCTGAGTTTCACCTGTATTATTTATCGAAATATTATAAGCTTGACAAGCGCCATTATTATTAATATCCATACATTCACTTTTATAAGCATTTAGTATATCTTCATCCTTTATAGGTAGTAAAGCATTTTCAGTATATAAAGGTTCAACTAATAAATCAAAACCCACACTAGCAGCACTTACATTTATACCCTTTTCACTCTTCGTTATTGATGTAAAATAAGATATTGTTGCACCTATCATCATAATTATTAATGTCAAAACCCACACCATAGGAATTATCATATTTTTTTTCATTTTCTTATGCTCCCTTACCATTTCTACTCTATGTATATAGTATCAAATTTTCTAATAAAATGCAAGAGATTTAATTACATTAAAAATAAAAATGTTAATTTTAATAAAAATAATTAAAAAAATTTAATAATATTATTTTAAAATTTTACTAATTAATATTAATGAACTGTAATATATTTTTTTATTGACAAAGAAAAAAAGCATATTGTCTATGCTTATTCTTGAGTAAAATCTGCTGTTACTTGACCTGTTCCTGCAGCATTTAATGTTACTGTTCCAGTGTATTGTCCTTTTTCACCTTCCACTTGACTTGTTTGATCAGATTCTTCATTTGCATAATATATCATTACGTAATAAGTTTTTTTATTACTACTATTATCAAGTGCTCCACGATATATCTCTGTACCTAAACCTGAAATTGAGTTAAAAGTATCATTTTCTTCGACAGTACTAGCAGTTAAAGTGTCTACCTTTCCATTTTCTGGTGTTTCACTGCCAGTAAATACAACAAAACTATATTTACTTTGACTAGCAAGTTCATCACCTGTTACTTTTAAATCCAAATGAATATTTGCAGCTTCCAAATACTGACTTGAGCTAGCCGTTATTTTCCATACATGGCATCCAGTAAAGCCACCATCAATGCATTTTTTAGTTAATGCTGCATTAACTTGATCTGTATTAAGCTCTTCTAGAGTTTTAAAATCAGCTGGTACTAGTTTATCACTGGCAACTGTTTCAGCATCTGTATTCCATTGTACTTTGGTCACTGTAAGGCTTAAATCTGACTTCAAAGTGTTATTAGCTTCACCTTGTATATCACTTGCTGTTTTACTTGCATTAAAATATGCAAAGGTTGCACCTATTATTGCAACAATAAGTGTAGCTACACCTATTACTCCGTAAAATAGTCCTTTACCATTGTTCTCCATTTTTTATCTTCCTCCTCTCTTATTATATTAAATATTTTCTTTAATCACCAGATACAAAAGTTGCTTTTACTTGACCAGTACTTGTTGCAGAAAATGTTACAGTTCCAGTGTATTTTCCTTCTTCACCTTCTACAGAAGCAGTTTGATCTTCACTTTCATCATTTGCTAAATATACTAAAAGATAATATACAATAGCTTTATCTTTTGTTACGGTACGGTCTTGATGAATATTTGTTCCTAGTCCACTAATAGAATTAAAAGTATTCTTTTCTGTAACTTCTGTAGCACTTAAACTAGTTACTCCTGTGTCTTTATCATATGAAGATTCATCATCTGCAGTTTTAAATATAGCATAACTCCATTTAGTATTTTCTGTTAAATTCTTATTATTTACTTTTAAGTCTAAATAAATACTTGCAGTTGTTAAATCTTGCGTTGATTTAGCTTCTATTCTCCATACATGACATCCAGTAAAGCCACCAGAAATACATTTTTTAGTTAATGCTTTATTAACTTCTTCAGTGCCAATTTGAGTTGATTCTTTTCCAAACTTCGCTGGTACTAGTTTATCACTAACATTAGAATCTGTATCTGTCCATTTTACTTTAGACACGCTTATAGTTAAACCTGATGCTAAATCTGTATTTGCTGCTCCTTGAATAGTAGTATCGGTTTTACTTGCACTAAAATATGCAAAAGTTGCACCTATTATTGCTACAATTAATGTAGCTACACCTATTACTCCATAGAATATTCCCTTTCCGTTATTTTCGTCCATTGTTTTTCGTATCCTCCTCTCTATTATATAATTTTATTATATATATATATATATATATTGTCAAGACTTTTTTTGCTTTTTGGACAAAATTTGACTATTTTAAACTTCAATAAAATGTCATTACATATTTTTGTATTAGACATAAAAAAAGCATATAAAATTTATGCTTATTCTTGAGTAAAATCTGCCGTTACTTGACCTGCTCCTGCAGCATTTAATGTTACTGTTCCAGTATAATTGCCTTTTCCTTCTGTAACTTCACTATTTTGATCTTGTTCTTCGTTTTTATAATATATCATCACGTAATAAGTTTTTCCAGTGCTATTAAGTGCTCCAGTATATATTTGTGAACCTAAACCTGAAATTGTATTAAAAGTACCCTTATCGCTAACTACTGTAGCAGTTAATGATGTTATTTCAGTCTCTTCACCATTTGGAGTTTCACTACCAGTAAATACAACATAACTATATTTACTATCTTCAGTCGCTTCTTGTCCATTTACTTTCAAATTCAAATTAATATTTGCAGCCGTTAAATCTTGATTTGAACTTGCTTCTATTTTCCATACATGGCATCCAGTAAATCCACCATCAATACATTTTTTACCTAATGCTGCATTAACTTCTGTTTCAGTAAGAGCATTTGCCTCTTTCTCAAAATCAGCTGGTACGAGATTTTCACTAGCAACTGTTTCTCCTGCTAAATTCCATTTTACTTTTGATACCTTAAGAGTTAAATCTGACTGTAAAGTATTATTAGCCTGCCCAGTAATATTGCTTGCTTCTTTACTGGCGTTAAAGTATGCAAAGGTTGCGCCAATTATTGCTACGATTAATGTAGCTACTCCAATCACTCCATAAAATAGTCCTTTACCATTATCTTCCATTTTTTATTGTCCTCCTTTTTTATTATATTAAACATTTACTCTATCCAGCAGATGCAAAACTTGCTTTAACTTGACCAGTACTTGTTGCTGAAAATGTTACAGTTCCAGTGTATTTTCCTTTTTCTTCTTTTACAGATTCAGTTTGATCTTCATTTTCATCATTTGCTAAATATACTAAAAGATAGTATACAACTGGTGTGTTTGCTGATATAGTAGTACTATCATGAATATCTGTACCAAGATTATCTATAGAATTAAAAGTATCCTTTTCTGTAACTTGGCTAGCTGTTAAGCTATCTACTCCTGTATCTGCACTATATGAAGGTTCACCATCTGTAGTTTTGAATATAGCATAACTCCATTTAGTGTCTTCTTCTGCCACATTCGTACCATTTACTTTTAAATCTAAATAAATACTTGCAGATGTTAAATCTTGCGTTGATTTAGCTTCTATTCTCCATACATGACATCCAGTAAAGCCACCAGAAATACATTGTTTGCCTAATGCTTTATTAACTTCAGCAACATCAATTTCCGTTGAGCTTTTTCCAAAATTTGCTGGTACTAGATTTTCATTAACAGTTTCATCTGCATTTTTCCATTTTACTTTAGATACACTAATTTCTAATCCTGAAGCCAAATCTGTATTTGTTTCTCCTTTAATAGTAGTCTTATCTTCTTGACTTGCACTAAAATATGCAAAGGTTGCGCCGATTATTGCTACGATTAATGTAGCCACACCTATTACTCCATAGAATATTCCCTTTCCATTATTCTCATTCATTTTTTCGTATCCTCCTCTCTACTATATAATTCTATTATATATATATATATATATATATATTGTCAAGGTTTTTTTGCTCTTTGAACAAAATTTTACCATTTTAAATTTCAATAAATATCATTGCATAATTTTATATTAAATATAAAAAAAGCATATTTTCTATGCTTAATCTTGAGTAAAATCTGCTGTTACTTGACCTGTTCCTGCTACACTTAATGTTACTGTTCCAGTGTATTTTCCTTCGCCATTTTCTACTTCACTATTTTGATCAGTTTCTTCATTTTCGTAATATATCATTACGTAATAAACAGTATCGCTAGAAGTAAGTGCTCCTCCACTATGTATATCTGCAGCTGTACCACCAATTGAATTAAAAGTATCACCATCTTTAACAGTTGTTGCAGTTAATGATGTTACTTTTTTCTCTGTTCCATTTTCCTCTGTGCCAGTAAATACTACATATCTATACTTACTTTCATCAGAAGCTGGATTTCCATTTACTTTTAAATCTAAATAAATACTTGCAGCTTCCAAATTTTGTTGTGAACTAGCTGTTATCTTCCATACATGACATCCAGTAAATCCACCATCAATACATTTTTTTCCTAATGCTGCGTTAACTTCTGTTTCAGTAAGATCATTTGCTTCTTTCTTAAAATCAGCTGGTACTAATTTATCACTAGCAACAGTAGCATCATTCTCAAATTCTATCTTAGATACTTCAAGCTTTAAACCTTTTGCTAAATCAGTATTCGTCTGTCCTGTAATTGTACCAGTATTGGTTTGACTAGCATTAAAGTATGCAAAGGTTGCCCCGATTATTGCTACGATTAATGTTGCTACACCTATTACTCCATAAAATAGGCCCTTTCCATTATTCTCATTCATTTCTTGTATCCTCCTTTACAATAGAAATTATATCAAAATTTTTTAGATAATTAGATAAAATAATATTTATCAACCAAATCTCTTTCTTTAATATATTTTATTTATCATATTAGTTTTCTATTAATTAGCAACAAAGCTTGCTTTTACTTGACCTGTTCCTGCAACACTTAATGTTACTGTTCCAGTGTAGTGTCCATCTTCGCCTGTTACAGAAGCAGTTTGATCTTGACCTTCATCATTTGCTAAATATACTAAAAGATAATATACAATTGGTGTTTCTTTTGTCATAGTAGCACCACTATGAATGTCTGTACCAAGATTACTTATAGAGTTAAAAGTATCCTGCTCTGTAACCTGGGTAGCTGTTAAATTATCCACTTCAGTATCTGCAGAATATGGAGCTTCATCACCATTAGTTTTAAATATAGCATAACTCCATTTAGTGTCTTCATCTACTACTTTGGCACTATTTACTTTTAAATCTAAATAAATACTTGCAGTTGTTAAATCTTGTTTTGAACTAGCTTCTATTCTCCATACATGACATCCAGTAAATCCACCAGAAATACATTTATTACTTAATGCATTATTAACGTCAGTCGCATCAAGACTTCCTACTTCATTTTTAAATTTAGCTGGTACTAATTTATCACTACCAGCAGTAGCACCTTGCCATTTTACCTTAGATACACTAATACTTAATCCTGATGCTAAATCTGTATTCGTTTCTCCTTGAATCGTATCATCATTAGTTTGACTTGCACTAAAATATGCAAAAGTTGCACCAATGATAGCTACGATTAATGTAGCTACACCTATTACTCCATAGAATATTCCCTTTCCATTATTTTCGTTCATCTTTTTTCGTATCCTCCTCTCTACTATATAATTCTATTATATATATATATATATATATTGTCAAGGTTTTTTTGCTCTTTGAATGAAATTTTACCATTCTAAACTTCAATAAAATATCATTAAAAAAATTGAAGATTATTATTTAAAATCCTCAATTTCACTAGATAAGAAAAAAGCATATTATTTATGCTTAATCTTGAGTAAAATCTGCTGTTACTTGACCTGTCCCTGCAGCATTTAATGTTACTGTTCCAGTGTACTGTCCCTTTGTACCTTGTACTTGACTTGTTTGATCATCATTTTCATTTTCATAATATATCATTACGTAATAAGTTTTTTTATTACTACTATTATCAAGGGGTCCACTGTATATCTGTACACCTGAACCCACAATTGAGTTAAAAGTATCAGTATCTTCGACACTACTAGCAGTTAAGTTTTCTACTCCTTCTGATCCAGTTTCACTACCAGTAAATACAACAAAACTATATTTACTTTCACTAGCAAGTGCGTCACCTGTTACTTTTAAATTCAAATTAATATTTGCAGCTTCTAAATACTGACTTGAGCTAGCTATTATCTTCCATACATGACATCCAGTAAATCCACCATCAATACATTTTTTTCCTAATGCTGCATTAACTTCAGCTTCAGTAAGTGAAGTTGCATCTTTTTGAAAATCTGCTGGTACTAATTTATCGCTAGCAACTGTTTGACCGTCTAATTTCCAATTTACTTTGGAAACTTCAAGGTTTAAATCTGACTGTAAAGTATTATTAGCTTCACCTTTAATAGTTTCAGCATCCTTTTGACTTGCATTAAAGTAAGCAAAAGTTGCGCCAATTATTGCTACAATTAATGTTGCTACACCTATTACTCCATAAAATAGTCCTTTACCATTGTTCTCCATTTTTTATTGTCCTCCTTTTTTACTATATCAATTTTTTCTCTAAGCACCAGCTACAAAAGTTGCTTTAACTTGACCAGTACTTGTTGCAGAAAATGTTACTGTTCCAGTGTATTTTCCTTCTTCGCCTGCTACAGAAGTAGTTTGATCTTGACCTTCATCATTTGCTAAATATACTAAAAGATAATATACAATAGCTTGATTTTTTGTTACGGTACCGTCTTGATGAATATTTGTTCCTAGTCCACTAATAGAATTAAAAGTCTCTTTATCTGTAACACTACTAGCAGTTAAAGTTGCTACTCCTGTTTCTGCATTATATGAAGGTTCACCATCTGCAGTTTTAAATATAGCATAACTCCATTTAGTTTCATCTTCCACATTTTGACCATTTACTTTTAAGTCTAAATAAATACTTGCAGATGTTAAATCTTGCGTTGATTTAGCTTCTATTCTCCATACATGGCATCCAGTAAATCCACCAGAAACGCATTTATTACTTAATGCATTATTAACATCACTTTCATCAAGTTCCGTTGCACTATGTGAAAATTTTGCCGGTACTAGTTTATCACTAACATTAGAATCTGTATCTGTCCATTTTACTTTAGACACGCTTATAGTTAAACCTGATGCTAAATCAGTATTTGTTTCGCCTGTAATGCTACTATCGGTTTTACTTGCACTAAAATATGCAAAGGTTGCCCCAATAATAGCTACAATTAATGTTGCTACACCTATTACTCCATAGAATATTCCCTTTCCGTTATTTTCGTTCATTATTTTTCGTATCCTCCTCTCTACTATATAATTCTATTATATATATATATATATATATTGTCAAGGCTTTTTTTGCTCTTTGAACAAAATTTTACCATTCTAAACTTCAATAAAATACCATTACATAATTTTGTATTAAACATAAAAAAAGCATATTGACTATGCTTAATCTTGAGTAAAATCTGCTGTTACTTGACCTGTTCCTGCAGCATTTAATGTTACTGTCCCAGTGTATTTTCCCTTATCGGATTCTACTTGACTTGTCTGATCTAATTCTTCGTTTGCATAATATATCATTACGTAATAAGTTACTCCACTGCTATCAAGATTTCCGTTATGTATCTGTGCACCTAAAGTAGCGATTGAGTTAAAAGTACCTTTATCTTTAATTTCATTAGCTGATAAAGATGTAACTTTTTCTCCTGAATCTGGACTTTCAGTACCAGTAAATACAGCGAAACTATATTTACTGTCTTCAGCAAGTTCGCTACCTGTTACTTTTAAGTTCAAGTTAATATTTGCTGCTTCTAAATATTGAGTTGAGCTAGCTTTTATTTTCCATACATGACATCCAGTAAATCCACCATCAATGCATTTTTTAGTTAATGCTGCATTAACTTCTGTTGCAGTAAGATCTGCTCCTTCATTTTGAAAATCTGCTGGCACTAAATTATCGCTGGCAACTGTTTCATTTGCTAAATCCCATTGTACTTTGGACACTTCAAGTTTTAAATCCGACTTTAAAGTGTTATTAGCCTGACCTTGGATACCTTCAGCTGTTTTGCTTGCATTAAAATATGCAAAGGTTGCACCTATTATTGCTACGATTAATGTTGCTACTCCAATCACTCCATAGAATAGTCCTTTACCATTATTTTCCATTTTTTATTGTCCTCCTTTTTTACTATATCAATTTTTTCTCTAAGCACCAGCTACAAAAGTTGCTTTTACTTGACCAGTACCTGATGCAAAAAATGTTACTGTTCCAGTGTATTTTCCTTTTTCATCTTTTACAGATTCAGTTTGATCCGTGCTTTCATCATTTGCTAAATATACTAAAAGATAATATACAATTTTTTCATCTTTTGTTACGGTACCACTATCATGAATATTTGTTCCTAGTCCAGTAATAGAATTAAAAGTATCTTTTTCTGTAACTTGGCTAGCTATTAAGTTTTCTACTCCTGTTTCTGCATTATATGAAGTTTCATCACTATCAGTTGTAAATATAGCATAACTCCATTTAGTTTCATCTTCCACATTTTCACCATTTACTTTTAAGTCTAAATAAATACTTGCAGCTGTTAAATCCTGTGCTGACTCAGCCTCTATTCTCCATACATGACATCCAGTAAAGCCACCAGAAATGCATTTTTTGGTTAATGCTTTATTAACTTCTTCAGTATCAATTGATTTTGAATCTTTTCCGAACTTTGCTGGTACTAGATTTTCATTAATTTTTTCTTCTACACCTTGCCATTTTACTTTAGATACACTAATACTTAATCCTGATGCTAAATCAGTATTTGCTTCTCCTTTAATAGTACTATTATCTTCTTGACTTGCACTAAAATATGCAAAAGTTGCACCTATTATAGCAACAATAAGTGTAGCTACACCTATTACTCCATAGAATATTCCCTTTCCATTATTTTCGTTCATTATTTTTCGTATCCTCCTCTCTATTGTATAATTTTATTATATATATATATATATATTGTCAAGGTTTTTTCTAATATTTTTGGAATTTTACATTTCGTAATTATTAAAAAAATGTAACACAACATATATGCTGTGTTACACCTAAAATATTATATTTTTTTCTTTTTCTTAATAATTATTAAAGCAATAATTCCTACTAAAACAAGAGAAAGAATAACGATTGGTAAAATTAAACTATTAGATTTTTCTATATTAATGATATATTCCCTAGATATTCCATCTTCAGCTGTTACTATTACTTTAACTTGACTTCCATTTGCTAAATTATTATTACCTTCGATTACAACTTTTGCATTCTTATCTTCAGTTACATAACTAATATCTAATCTATCTATCTTTTTAATTTTTAATGTATATTCCAATTTATTTTTATTAAAATCTAAATTATAATCTTTAACAGATAAACTCTTTAAATAATTATTATGAGATAAATCTTTACCAGCTTCTAATCTTGTAACAGTTAATTTATAAGTTCTAACTTTACCATCTTCAGATGTTACAATTATATTTATAACATTTGATCCTACTTTTAAAGAAGTATCCCCCTCTATCTTAACTGTAGCTTTAGAATCTTTAGCCTTATAATCAATTTTAACTTCATCAACATCATTTTCTACATTTAATTTATAATCATTAACATCATCTTTAAGCGTTAACTCAGTACCATTTACACTTAAACTAGACAATGTATTATTGCTACTCTTACTAGGAGTATTTGTAGTTGTATTATTGTTAGTACTAGGTTTAGTTGTATTATTATTGTTGTTATTATTACCAGTATCAGGTTTCTTTTCTGGTTCAGGTTTCTTTTCTGGTTCAGGTCGCGTTATATTTATTGTATAAATTTTCTTAGTTCCAGCTTCACTAGTAACTATTACAGTAAAAGTATTTTTACCATAATTTAATGTCTTAGTACCAGTACCACTTACAGTTGCTTTTGAATCAGTAGGTTTTGCTCCTATATTAGTACTTGAAACATTAGTACTTACTTGCAAATCATAAGTAGTTTTACTAGAATTAAAACTCAAATTAGTATTAGTTGCTGATAAACTAGATAAAGTATCAATTGAAGATGCAATTCTTAAAGTTATTCTTTTAGTATCTATATCATTAGATTCAAAATTTTCATCATTAAGTTGAATATTAGAAGCAATTAACTCTACATCTGCTCCAGTTGTAATACTTGATGATGCTGTAACACTAAAAGTAGCTATGTTAAAAGTTCCTGACTTGTTATCAGCAGTATATACATCAATATTTCCTGAAGCTGTATCTCCATTTTCCCAATTACTTGTTTTACTAAAATTACTTAACGTTAAACCATATCCCCCACTAACTTCAACATGCACTGAAGAAACACTACCTCCACTAGCACTTCCACTTAAAGTACATGTCGTACTTGCTCCTGGTGCTAATTTAGTATTATTACAAGATATGTTTACACTACCTGTTAAAGCACTTACCTTAAATGGTATTATCATAAATAATACACTAATAAATATTATTACTACTTTTTTCATTTTTTACCCCTCCAAACTATCTATTTTACCACGATAATATTGAAACAATTTCGTAACATCATTTAAAGTTATATTTTTATTTTTATCAATAACTTTACCTGCTTTTATAAAATAATCTTCCATTTTTATTTTCTTTCTATAATATTGGAAATCTTTTGTAACATCATTTAAATCAATCTTTCCATCACCAGTTGTATCTCCCCTAACAATTAGTGTATACTCAATAGATTCTCCATCCTTAAATTTTATTTTAAGTACACATCCTGTTCCTATAATATTTGTACCTTTTCCTTTTCGATCAACTACTGTAATATCTCCAGTTGTATCTATTTTTTCTTTCAATGCATCAACAGTAATATTAGTACCTAAATTTAAAATATATTTCTTGCCATCTTCCTCATTTGAACTTAAATCTAAATCATGAAAGTCAACATATTCTTCATCTATTTCATTTAAAATAGTATAAGTATGTAATACATTGTTATTATATTCTATCTTAACTTGCATATTTCTTGTAATATCTCCACTTGTAACCAATTTTCCATCTTTATCATAAACACTAACTTTCAACTCATTATTACTAGGATTTATCTTAGTTATAAAATCTTGATATTCATATTTTTGATTCTTTAAACTTATTATATGTGCTGTATGTTCTAAATCCTCATCAATTGTAAGTTTAAACAATTTATATTTTTTTACTACCTCTTGATTATATTTTATTTCTAATTCTGTATCAGTAGTATCTATCGTAACATTACTAGATTTTGTAATATTTCCCTCATGATAATTTTCAGTACCTAAATAAATATAATCTTTATTTAAATCATACACTGTAGAATTATAAGTTATAATATCTAAAGAATCTATAACACTATTACCATACATAATCTTTAAAGTATCTTCTTCATAAATAACACTTGCTTTACTCACTACAGGGTAAACAGTTATATCTGACCTACTATAAGAATTAGTACCTAAATCATAATATTTTTGCGAAAAATCATATTTTGATGACTTATATGAAACAACATCCAATGTCTCTAAAGCTATTTTATTACTATTATCATTATAATAAATTACAATATTTCTACTATAACCAGTATTGTTATATGTTATATCATTATTATTAGCATTAGTAATATCTATTTTCGTTTTATCAAAAGTACTATCTTTGCCAATATAAACATAACCATCACCAAATTTATAAGTATCACTAGAATAAGTAATTATTTTAATTTTATCTAAAGATATATCATTATATTTAATTTCTAAAGTATTATCTTCATCATTAACTACTAAATCATTAGTATCAACATTAGTTACAGTAATATCTTTTTCCTTATCAAAAGTATGATATTTAGTAAAGATATATACAGATGCTGCTTTGTAATTAGTATTAGTAACATTATAAGTTACAATCTTATAAGTAACTACTACTTTACCCTTATAAGTAATTGTCAATGTATTAGCATTACTATCATAATTTTTAACAGCTCCAGTTAAACCTTTTATCGAAATACTATTTTCTTTAAATTCTTTATCTTTAGTATAAATATAACCAGTATTTCCTGTATTTCCAAATTTATAGCTATCACTATTAACTACAATTACAGCAATTGTTGTAATTAAATCATTAGTATCATCCAATTCAATTTTGATAACATTATTGTTATTATCGTAACTAAGGGTTGCATTACTAGCAGTAATACCCCCATCATAATTATTATTTCCTAAGAAAATATAACCATCTCTTAGTGTTTCTTTATAATTTTCATTAGCTTCTTCAATATTAATGTGTACAAGCTTAAATACCTTTATGGCATTACCATTCTCATCTTTAACAGTTAAAGTATTAGCATCAGAATTTACTTCAAAGGTTGCATTACTATCACTAGTTAATTCTAATTTAGACTCAATCGTATCTTTATCAATGTCAAACGCTGTATAAATATATCCTTTTTCATTATTAATGATATAACCAGTATTATCAGATTTAGTAGTAAGCTCAACTACTTTAAGATTATCATATTTAATTTTAAATTTTGTACTAGTTGCTAAAGTACCCATATCACTAATATAAAGATTGTGATTATATATAGCATTAAAAGAATAAGTACCAGTTTTTGATACTGTAATTGTATTATTTTTTATTACTACATTTTTATCACCATTAATAGATGAATATGTAACTTTAATATCTTCTTGTTTTACATTTTTCAAAAAAGGCATTTTTATAGAATCAGAAATTTCTACATATTTTTCATTAGTTTCACTTTGTTTTTCACTAATTTCACTTGTTAAAATATTACTAATATCAAATGGCGTATCCTTATAAACCGTTATTGCTTTAGAAGAAACAAAATTATTACCATCTAATTTTAAAGCAATTAATTTTTTAAAATTACTAAGATCTATACTTGTTAATTGGTTATTATCTATATATAATTTTTGTAATAATTTATTTTCGCTATGATTTATATTAAATTCACTAATTTTATTATTTGATAAATTTAGTGATGTTAAATTAGTATTATTTTTTAAATCAATATTAGTTAAATTATTATTAGCAACTGATAAATTAATCAAAGACGTACTATCTGAAACATCAATTTTATCAAGATTATTATCATTAAGATTTATATATAATAATCCTGTACAGCCATTAAGATTAACACTTGTTAATTTTTTATTGTTATATACTTCTAGTCGAGGCAAATTACTAATACCACTAAAATCTAAACTAGTCAATTGAGGATTATTAGTTATATCTGGATATTGTAATCTAGCATAATTCTTATAATCAGCATCTTTACCAGCATATTTACCATCTGTACCACCAACAAATTTAATACTTACTAAATCTGAATTATTTTTTATTCTTTCTGTAGTTAATTTTGTAAGATTACTTAAATCAAGTGATTTAGCATCACTATTCATTACTTCAATTACAATTAATTGAGGTAAATCAAGTACTACATCTTTATTAGAAAATGTAATATACTGAAAAGATAAATATTCAAGTTTTTTTAATTTATTTATATTTGTTATATCAATTGTCATATTACTTAAAATTAAATTCTTTAAATTAGTTAACTTATCAATACCAGTTAAATCAGTAATAGGACTATCTTTACTTCCACATGTTAACTGAGTTATTTTATTAAGTTCACTATCATTCAAATCATCTTGTTCTGTCTTCTTTTCTACATCAGTTAATTTATTGTAACTATCAACAACACATTTATATAAATTAGCATCATTAAAGGGATTACCTTCTCTTAAAGTCAACCTATCATTATTAATATCTATACTACTCATTATTTGTATAGAATTATTTTCTCCAATGAACATTAAAATTGCTATTCCCAAAAATAGAAATAACATTATCATTCTTTTTTTCATACTAACAAACTCCTTCACAACATAAATTTATTTCTCCTTAATTATATCCTTTAAAGCACTTTTTTGTCAAGAAAATTCTATATGTTTTTCATAACATTTTCTTCCAAACTCTATTAAAAAAATAAAAACCTGATTATTCATCAGATTTATTTTCTTCATCACTAGTTTCTTCATAATAAGAAACTCCTTTTTCATACTCTTCTGCAATTTCATCTTCGTCATCATCGTCATTATCGTTTTCGTCATCTTCTTCTAATTCGTCATCTTCTTCATCTTCATCTTCTTCATTGTCGTCATCTTCATCTTCAAAATCTTCATCACAATTACACTCATCACATTCACAATTTTCGTTTTCTAAATCTTCTTCATATTCTTCTTTTTCTTTTAATTCTTTTTTTTCTTTGTCCATTTTTATCATTCCTTTCATTTTATTATATGAGTTAATAAAATAAATATACATAAAAATGCATATTTATTTTAATTGTTTTAATTTTTCTTCAATATTATCACTATTTGTAAGATAAGTTCCCATAACTACAATATCAACTTTTAATTCTTCTAAATTTTTGTAGTTAGTATCATTAATACCACCATCTACTTCAATTTCAAATGTATAATTACCTTTAACCCTTAATTTAGTTAACTCTTTTAGTTTATTATAAGTATTTACAATAAATTCTTGTCCACCATAACCAGGTTCAACACTCATAATTAGTAATAAATCTATCTTATCTAAATAAGGAATAACCTCTTCAATAAGAGTATCAGGTTTTATAGCCATTCCAACTTTATAACCTAAAGCTTTTATTTCTTCTATTATTTTATTAATATCTTGTTTTACTTCATAATGAAAAGTTATATATTCTATATTTCGTAAATTAATTTTTTCTATATACTCTATAGGATTTTCCACCATCATATGTAAATCTATTTTTTTTCTACTTACATCACTTAATTTATCTATTTCATAAATACTAAATTGTTTATTACTTACAAAACTACCATCCATTAAATCAATATGAAGATAATCTATCCTACTGTCATTTAACCGTAAAACATCTTCTATTCTATTTTTTGAATTTAACACTGATACTGCTATTTTCATTTTTTATCAAGCCTCACAAAATTAATATAATTATTATATCTACTTTCTAATATTTGTCCTTTTTCTACAAGTTTCTTTACATAACAACCATCTTCATTTAAATGCATACAATCACGATATTTACAATATTCCAAATTATCAAACATATCTTTCATATTATCCCGAATATCAATTGGTTTCATATCATAAAACTCTAATGAAGAAAAACCTGGTGTATCCACAACTAATCCTCCATTTAATTCAAATAATTCAACATGCCTAGTCGTATGACGTCCTCTTCCTAAAGCCTTTGATATTTCCCCTGTTTTAAGCTTTAAATTACTATCTAATTTATTTAATAAACTAGATTTACCAGCCCCTGTTTGCCCTGTAAAAACTGTAAGTTTATCAGTAAATAAATTATTAAAATTATCTATTTTTTCATTTGTCGTTACAACATAACCAATACTTTTATAATAATTTATATATTTATCAATGTTTTTCTTTTCATCTTTCTTAAGCAAATCCAACTTAGTAAAACAAATAATAGGTTTTATATTATTAAAAGATATTATCGTTAACATTTTATCTAAAAGACTACTATTAAAATCAGGATCTTTAACACTAGTTACAATTAAGGCTTGATCGATATTAGCAACACTTGGTCTTATAAGTTTATTTTTTCTAGGGTATATTTCTAAAATATAATTATTAACATCATCAATTTCTACTATATCCCCTACCAAAGGAGTAATATTTACATTCCTAAATTTTCCTCTTGGTTTACACACATATTTACCATTTTTAGTCTTTACAACATAGTCATTACTAATATTTTTAATAATCACGCCTTGCATATTAAACTCCTATTCATCATCCTTTGGAAGTAAATCTTCAATTGGATCATCCTTCACTTTAACCTTTGCTATCTTAATTCTCAAAGTAATTCCTTTAATGATAGTATCTCCAGCACTTCTACTCTGATAGATTACTTTTCCAGCTTCATACTCATCTGTCTCAACTTCTTCAAAATTTAATTCAATACCATATTCTTTAGCAAAAGCCTGTGCATCTGATAAAGTCCATCCCTCTTTTACCATATCAGGATATGTATTATTTATTTTTGGTATATATAAAATTATACTATCATCTTTTACTAATTTTTTCTCTTCATCTTTATTATATTTTATACTCTGATCAATAATTAAATCTTCTTTACCTTCATATTTTTCTTTATCATCAACATCTTTTTTCTCAATTGAAACTTTTATTCCTATAGCTTCAAGTTTACCCTTTATTTCATAAGCATTCATACCAGTAAAATCTTCAAGCAAATAATAAGTTGAACCTGTAGATTCCACAATTACAATCGTACTTCCTTTAGTTTTCGTACTTCCTGCTTTAGGCTTTGTCGTAATTACCAAACCCTCTTCAACCGTATCACTAGATTGAGATTCTGTAGTATATTTTAAACCAGATTTTTCTATTTGAGATATAGCATCCTCTAAAGTTAAACCTACAACATTAGGTACTCTTATTTCTTTTACATCCTGATTAAATATAAAAAGCATAAATATAGCTCCAATAATTAATAAAACTAGTAATACTATAGCCAAAATAAATGGTAACTTACTTTTTTCATTTTTCTTTAAAATTAATTCTTCATCCATTTTAGGCTTATCCACTACACTTGGCTTTTCTGGTTTGTTTATAACAGGCATTACTTTAGTTTCATCTAAATCATTCTCTGGATACTCATAAACAACTCTTTTTTCGTTTTCTTTATCTAAAGCTGTTACTAAATCATTATGCATCTGTCTTACTGAATCATAACGATTTTTAGGATTTTTTGCAGTAGCTTTTAAAATAATATTTTCAACACTTTGGGGAATAGTTGGATTCTGTCTTCTAACACTTGGTATTTTCTCTTTCATATGTTTAAGAGCAATTTCTACAGCATTATCACCTTTAAAAGGAACAGAACCTGTTAGTAATTCATACATAAGAATACCTAAAGAATAAATATCACTTTTAATAGTTGCACCTTTACCATTTGCTTGTTCTGGAGGTAGGTAGTGAACACTTCCCATTACCGAATTAGTCTGGGTAAGCTGTGTAGCATTAATAGCCATAGCAATACCAAAATCAGTAATTTTAACAATACCATTGTCCATAATTATTACATTTTGGGGTTTAATATCCCTATGAATTATATAAGCTTCATGAGCATGAGCCAAACCATCCGTAAGTTGACTCATAATATCTATCACTTCACTCAAAGTAAGAGCTCCCCGTTTTTGAATTAATTGTTTTAAAGTCTTACCTTCAATATATTCCATAACGATATAATGATTACCATCTTCCACACCTACATCATAAACTTCAACTATATTAGGATGTGATAAATTTGATACCGATAAAGCTTCTCTTTCAAAACGACGAATAAATTTTTCATCCCCTGATAAATCTCCTCTTAATACTTTAATAGCAACTTTTCTATCCAAAATATTATCTTGAGCTAGATATACATTTGCCATTCCACCTTCGCCAATTGATCTAATGATTTCATATCTACCATTAATCTTCTGCCCCTTTGATAACATTATAAATCACCACTTTCCTTTTTTAAATAAGCAATTGATATATTATCTGTTCCTCCACGACTATTACTTTTTCTAATTAATTTAACAACCATATCCTCAATAGACATATCACTATTTAAAATCTTTTCAATTTGTTCCTGTGTTAACATATTAGTAAGACCATCACTACATAAGAAAATACCCTTTACCATTGTATCAACATCAAAAATATCTATTTCAATAGGATCATTAGCTCCAAGGGCTCTCATTAATACATTTTTTCTTGGATGATATTTTGCTTCTTCTTCAGTAAGTTCTCCTGTTGTAACTAATAAATTTACTAAAGTATGATCATGTGTTACTTTATGTAATTTATCATTTTTGATAACAAAACCAGAACTATCCCCAATATTTCCAAATAAAATATAATCATTAGTTTTTATAGCTACTACTAAAGTAGTTCCCATCCCTTTACTTTCAGGATGTTGTGCTGTATATTTAAATATTTCATTATTTATTTCTGTTACTTTTTCTCTTAACCATTCAATAGCATCTTCTTTTTTACCAATCGTATCTAATTTATAAAATTCATCAGTTAAGTGTTCAATAGCAATACTAGAAGCAACTTCTCCTGCTTTATGACCACCCATACCATCAGCTACTGCTAAAATATATTCATCTTTATCATTATTAATTATTGTTACATTATCTTCATTATGTGTTCTAACCTTCCCTGCATCAGTTAAATAAAATGTTTGCATATTTTCCTCCACTTCTTAAAAATTGGCTCTAAGTTGACCACAAGCAGCATCGACATTACTACCAAACTCACGCCTTATTGTTACACTTATTCCACTTTTCTTAAGTATATCATAAAATTTCATAATTTGAAAGTGCCTTGAACGCTTAAAACAAATATTTTCAGTTTCATTATAAGGAATTAAATTAACATAGCAATTCAATCCCTTAAGTAAACTAGCAAGTTTTAAAGCATCACTATCTTTATCATTTACATTTTCCAATAAAATATATTCAAAAGTTACTCTTCTATTAGTAATAGCGATGTATTCTTTAATAACTTCCATTAATTCATTCAAAGGATATGCTTTATTAATAGGCATAATTTCACTTCTTAATTCATCAGAAGGAGCATGAAGACTTATTGCCAAATTAACTTGACCTTTTTCTTTCATAAATCTTTTAATCCCAGGAATAATTCCACAAGTTGATACCGTAATATGCCTTGTTCCTAAATTAATACCCTTATTATCATTTACAATTTTAATAAAATTCATAACATTATCGTAATTATCAAAAGGCTCTCCAATACCCATTATAACAACATGAGTAATTCTTGCTTTAATATCCTCTTCGATAAGAAGTATTTGTTCAACCATCTCATAAGTATTTAAATTTCTTACTTTTTTAAGTCTTCCTGATTCACAAAAACGACATCCCATATTACATCCTACTTGTGAAGATACACAAATACTTATACCATAATCATGATACATTAAAACAGATTCTATTTTATTACCATCACAAAGTTCAAATAAATATTTCTTAACATCCTTATCCTCTTGTTTTTTAACAATTTTTATTTTCTTTAAAGTAAAATCGGCTTTTAACATATCTTTTATATTATTACCAAGATTATTAATTTCATCAAAATTATTTACCCTTTTTTTATATAAAGCCTCAAAAACTTGCGTTGCTCTAAATTTTTTATCCTGTTTTTCTACAAAATATTGTTCTAAATCCTCTTTTGTTGTACCATATATATTCATAAAATCTATTCCATCTCCAACTTTAGTATAACATATTTTAAAAAAAAGAAAAAGAAAGATTTAAATTCTTATTGCTTTCTTAAATAATAGCCATCTTTCTCATTCACATTAAATGCATACATATCTTTATTGTTATTATTAATTCCAATTAAAAACTTAAATTCTTTCTTTTTTATATCCAAAACAGTATTCCCATTTTCATCTATTAAATTTTCAACTTTAAGAATAAATGTATAATATGTATAGTTTTCTTCTTTTTTTATTAATTTTAAATCAGAATCTTCAATATTTTTATCATAACTATATTTTCCCATATAAATACCTTCATCTGTTTTAGCATAATGAAAAGTACCATCCGAATTAAAAGAAAAATAATTACCATTTATAAGTATTCCATCTTCATTTAAAAACCAATCACCAATAAATGTTTGTTTTGTTTGATTACCATCCTTGGAAATATCTAAGTTTTTATTTCCTAAAGATTTTAATCCAAATATTAAAATAACACTAACTATTAAAACAACTAAAATAATCAATAATATCTTTTTATTAACTATATTCTTTAACTTTCCTTTTTTATCTTTCACTACTTTTTTATTTATTATTTTATCGTTTACAACATCATCTTTAAAAATATCATTATTTTTTTTCTGAAACATAAAATCTAGCTTATCACTATCCATTTTAGATTCTTTTTTAGAACCTAAATTTTCACTTTTTTTATCAATACTAAATCCACAATTAGTACAAAAACTATATTTTTCATCTAATTTTTTTCCACAATTAACACAACGCATCTATTCATATCATCCTTTCTTATTCTTTTTTCAGTATTATTTTAACACAACAAATAATAAATAGCAATATTATATTTTAATTATAATAAATTAATATTTTATTATCTTTTTCTTCAAAGCTAATTCTAACACTTTATCAGATTTCTTTTCAATACCAGTAAAATTTACTATATTATATTTACAAGCCTCTTCTAAATAAGCTTTTGTTATTACTCTTTTACCATTATAATCATATAAACTTAAACATTCAGCTATATCAGCATCATCTTCCAAGTCAAAAGGATTAGTTAAAAATTTCTCTAAATAATATAAAGATTTAGGTATATTAATAATATTATCCATAACATAATTTCCATTACAATCTTTTAAATGATAATCGGAAAGCAGTAAAAAATACAAATCATCACCATCTTTATCTGGTATAACATGACATACATTATGACTTCCTAAAGATTTATAATATTCCTCTAATAACTTTTGTTGTCTTTCTCTTTCTTCTAATGATAATGAATATCCTAAAACTCTATGATAGATTAACTTTAAAGAATAATCACTATCAAGTCGATAATTTAATTTAAAAGCTTCAACATTATCTCTTTGAAGTAATTTTAAATCATTAGTAAGTGCTCTTAAAACTCTATTATCTTCTGCTATTTGTTGCATTTTATCTTTTTTATAATCATACACTTTTCTTTCATTGATGGAAAACATATATATCGTTATTTTATTATCACTATTTTCATATAAATACATATATTATACCTCCAACTTTATACTAACACAAAATTTAAAAATTAAAAATCTTTTTTACATCAATTTTACAAAAAGAAAACATATCATTTAAATATGTTCTCTTAAAATATACTCTTCTAAAGTCTCATTATTTTGATATAAATATGTTGCTTTATCTCCAATGTATCTTAAATGCCATGGTTCATAATTATATTCAGTAATCTCTTCTTTATCAATAGGATATCGTAAAATAAAACCAAATCTATGAGCATTTTCATGTACCCATTTTGTTTCTTCTAAATTTTCTATTTCATGTTCAATATAACATTTATCATCCTTATAAACACAAAAATCAATAGCTAACCCTGTTTGATGTTCTGATCTACCAGGAAGTGCTACACTTCTAAAAGCATAACTAAAACCTTTTTCTTTTAATAATTTATTATAAAGTTTATCTTGATAACTATATGTTCGATAACCACTCATTACATCAATATGATATCCCTGTTTCAAAGCCTCTTCTTGTAATTTTTTAAAACTAGCTAGCGTTTTACTTTCTAAAAGAATATTCTCTTTATATTTACTATCTACTTCCTCTAAATTAGAAGGTACATAAGCCTCAAAGAGGGGATGATCTTTGTTTACTAACATCATATAATCCATAAAATCACCTAACATATTATATGCGATTTATATTTTTGAGATACTAGGATGTCCTTTCATAATTTTTCTTATCCCAACTGGATGAGCAAAAGCAACGGTTATAATTGATTTATCAACCATAACAACTACCCCCTCTCCAAATTCATTATGTCTTACATTATCTCCTACTTGATAATCAATAGTAGTATCTATTTTTACCTTAATTTTAGTATTTAATTTATCTAATAAGCTAGGTTTTTCATCAATAACCTCTAAATATTTAGGATCAATTTCTTCTAAAAATCGACTTGGAAGATTGGCTTGAGTATTTCCAAATAACATTCTTCTTTTAGCCGTAAGTAACCATAGTTTCTTTTTTGCTCTTGTTATAGCTACATAACATAGACGTCTTTCTTCTTCAATTGCAGAATTTGTACCATCGTTAATAGCATTATAATGAGGAAAAATTCCCTCTTCCACACCTGCTACAAAAACATAGTCAAATTCTAAACCTTTGACAGAATGAATTGTCATTAAATTTACTTTATTAGTTCCATTTTGGTGTTCACTCATATCACTAACTAAAGATATTTCATCTAAAAAATCATTAAGAGATATGATACCATATTCATTTTCATAATTTAATGTAATAGATTTAAATTCATTTAAGTTCTCTAATCTTATCTCACTTGTAATATCACTAGAACTTTCTAATTCTTTTCTAATACCTGATTTATCCAATACTAAATCAACAAGCTCTGTTAGTGATAAATTTTCACTTTGCTTTTTTAAATCTAATATCAAATTTTTAAATATTAACTCTTTACCACTTTCAATTGCTTCAAATAAAGATATTTTCTTATCAATAGCTTTTTGAGTTAAATTTTCTATTGTCTTTTGCCCAATACCTCTTTTTGGAGTATTAATAGCTCTAAGTAAACTTATATCATCTTTATTATTGGCAATAAGTCTTAAATAGCAAAGTAAATCTTTTATTTCACTTCGGTTATAAAAATAAAAACTTCCTATAATTTTATATGGAATATTATTTTTTAACATAGCTTCCTCTAAAGTTCTAGATTGAGCATTAGTTCTATATAAAATAGCTATATTATCAAGCATTACTCCATTATTTTTTAACTTCATTATTTCATCTGCTATATACTTGGCTTCACTTTTTTCATCTAGAGTTTTAATATAAGTAATTTTTTCACCTTGTTCATTATTACACCATAAATTTTTATCTTTTCTAGCTCTATTATGTTTTATAACTGAATTAGCAGCATTTAAAATCATTTTTGTCGAACGATAATTTTCTTCAAGCATAATTACTTGACAATTTGGATAATCATTTTCAAAATTTAAAATATTTTTATAATTAGCTCCCCTAAAAGCATAAATAGACTGATCATTATCTCCAACAACAAATATATTTTTATATTTATTAGATAACATTTTACTTAAGGTATATTGAGCCATATTTGTATCTTGATATTCATCAATTAAAAGATAATGATATCTATCTTGATAATATTCTAAAACATTAGGATAAGCTTTAAATAATTTAATTGGTAAAATTAATAAATCATCAAAATCAACTGAATTATTATTTTTTAACTTTTGAAGATATTTTTCATATACTTCAACTACTTTATGATCATATTCTAATCTAGCAAAATTATCTACATCCATAAGTTCATTTTTCGCAGAACTTATCTTATTTCTAATTTCACGCGCATTATAATATGCACTACTCATATTCATATCTTTCATTATCTTTTTAATAATAGTTAGAGCATCATCACTATCAATTATAGTAAAATTTTTATCATAATTTAATTTTTCATAATTTTCTTTAATTATTTTTAAACCAAGTGAGTGAAATGTTGATATTTGAATATTATAAGCAACACTTCCAATTAATGATATAACTCTATCTTTCATCTCTTTTGCTGCCTTATTAGTAAAAGTTATGGCCAAAATTGAAGATGGATCAACTTCATCTTCAATTAATTTAGCAATACGATTGGTTAAAACTTTAGTCTTACCACTTCCTGCTCCGGCTAAAACTAACATTGGACCATCTTTATGCAAAACAGCTTTTTTTTGTTGCTCATTTAAAGTATCCAAATTCATACAAACATCATCTTCCTTCTTTTATTTCTTTGTTTTATCTCTATCTAATTCAGCAAACAATCTTTCATAAAGTACATCAATTTGTTCATCTATAACAGCATTCACATCTATTTTAGCAAATTGATTTGCAATAGATCTTAAAAACTCTTCTTTATTAGTTTTATATCTTTGATAATCTTCTTCAAGTTCTTTTTTGGTTTTTTTGACAATTCTTCCACTTTCATCTTTATATTGTAATTTTAAAAGTGGATATTGAAAAAGCATATCACTATTTATTACTAATTTATCAAATATCTCCGATACTGTAACGTTATTTCCATCTAAAATACGACTTTCATCATTAATTAAAGCACTTTCTCTTCTCATAGTATCTTCAAAATATTTTGAATTTACAAATGTTAAATTACAAGCATGTAAATATTGTAAAATACCTTGTGCTCCTGAAAACCTTGCATCTACTTCACTTGAATATTTTTCATAATTATCATAATAATACTCTCGATAGGTTTTACTTATTAATTCTTCTTTCGTCATAAGTAATAAAGTATAACAAGGAACATTTCCCTCGGAAATACACACATTTTGATAAATATGTGCGCATTCATGAAATATTGTATCTAAAAGTGACATGTAATAGCCATTTTTCAAAAAATTGGTAATATCGATCTCATTTAAAGTTATAGTATTTAAAAGAGCATTGCCAATGACATCAGAACCAAGATTATCATAAACACATCTAGAATTAGGTAGTTTCTGTTGCATCCAAAACTCGGTAAAATGCCTTATTAATATCTTTTTATCAAAAATTGGAACATCATCCATTTTTGAAGTTATTAAATCTTTAATCAATATATTTATGAAATAAGATTTTCCCTGTTTTTCCATTATATCATTATTCGTATCCATTAAATAAATAATATATAGATAATCATCTTTGGTAAAATCTTCATTCATACTTCTTTTTTTCAAAACATAAGAATATCTTTGCATAAACCTTTCTTTACAATTATTATCCTCAAGTATTTTATCAACTAAAGGTATCTTTATACTTTTTAATGAATACAAACACATAAGAATTTCTTCATTGATATTAGTTTTTTCTAATATTGAAGTAAGTTTAGCTTGCAACTTTTGCATATCATCACTAACAGAACCACAATATATACAAGTTGCTTGTTCAAAAACACCACCACAATTAGGACATTTATTATGTTTTATAATTTCATCACATATCTTTTTTACTTCATCCATAAATTACCTCTTCTCATATATCTATCATCATTTTTTAGTATAACATAATATTTTTTGTTTAACAACAAATTTAATCTAAAGTTAATTTTTCAATATTAACATCCTTATCTAATATATTTTTTACTTTGTTTTCTAAATTAGGATAAATTTTACTAAAATAAATTTCTAACTTAAAATAATCATCTCCTAAAATAATGTTATTTGATAAAATTGTTCCCATATCATAATAAGTTGTATTAAAATATTTTTTTAAATTATTAATAATTAATGGATAATGTGTACATCCAAGTACAATACTTGATTTTTCTACATCATGTAAATATTTATCTATTGCTTTGTTTATTTTTTCATTATCTAGATTATCTTCTTCTATTAAATCAACAAAAAGAGGACAAGCAATTTCAACAACATTAGCTAAATTTTCTTTAAATATATGAGTATTTATAGTATTTTGAGTAGCTAAAACAGTAATATTTTCTTTTTTTTCTTTTAAATAATCAATTGTCAAATAAACAACATTTATTAACTTTATTTTATATTTAGAAACTAATTCATCATATATTGTAGAACATATTGTTCCACAAGCAATTACAATCATATCAACTTCTCTTTTTATAAAATAATCAATTATTCTACTTACTAAAGTAATAAGCTCATCCTTATTTTTATTTCCATAAGGTAAATTAGCTATATCACCATAATAAATATAATGATTATTAGGATACTTTTTTATTAGCTTTTTTAAAATAGTTAAGCCACCAAGTCCAGAATCAAATATACCAACTTTCATTTTTAATCATACCTTTCCTTATACTTTTAGTATAACATATTTTTTAAATTATCTATATTATCACTTAATTTTACATTTAGAATATAATAACTATGATTAAGGAGTTGAAAAAATGAAAAAAATTATTGTCAGTTTTATTTTGCTTTTAATAATAGCAATTGCCATTGTCTTTTCTGTTATCAATAAAAAAGATGATAGTAAGCTTACAAAAGTTAGTTTAGCTGAAGTTACTCATAGTGTATTTTATGCACCTCAATATGCTGCTATTAATAATGGTTATTTTGAAGATGAAGGAATTGATATTGATTTAGTATTAGCATCAGGAGCAGATGCTGTTATGGCCTCAGTATTATCTGGTGATGTTGATATTGGCTTTTCTGGTACTGAAGCAACAATTTATGTTTATCAAGGTGGTGAAGAGGATTATGTTATGACATTCGCAGGTCTTACTCAAAAAGATGGTTCTTTCCTTGTATCTAGAGAAAAAATAGATAATTTCACCCTTGATGATTTAAAAGGAAAATACGTGATTGGTGGTCGTGAAGGTGGTATGCCTGAAATGACTTTTGAATGGGCTCTTCGAGAACATGGCATTGATCCTAAAAAAGATTTAACAATTGATACTTCAATAGCATTTGCTGCTATGCAAGGGGCTTTTATCGGAGGAACCGGAGATTTCGTAACTTTGTTTGAGCCTAATGCAACAAGTGTTGAAAAAGAAGGACTAGGATATGTTGTTGCTTATATTGGAGATTTAGGTGGATTTGTTCCTTATACAGCTTATAATGCAAGAAAAAGTTTCATTGAAAAAAATCCAGAAATTATAAAAGGATTTTCAAAAGCTATTAATCGAGGATTAGAATTTGTTAATAATAGTAGTGCTGAAGAAATTGCTAATGCTATTGTTGACTTTTTCCCAGATACATCACTTAATGATTTAGTTACGATAGTAAATCGTTATAAAGATGGAAAAGCATGGAAAGAAAATATTACAATCAATGAAGATGAATGGCAACATATTCAAGAAATCGTTATTGCTGCAGGAGAACTAGAAGAATATGCACCATTTGAAGATTTAATATACACAAAATATTTTAAAGACTATGAATGATATTTTGATTGTTAATAACCTATATAAAACTTATCACAATCTTGAGGGCGAAACAATTGCTATTGATAATCTATCATTTAAAGTAAAGGATGGAGAATTTATAGCTATCGTTGGCCCTTCAGGCTGTGGTAAATCAACCCTTCTATCAATTTTATGTAATTTAGAAGATAAAACAAGTGGTGAAGTTATTTTCCCAATTAAAGATAAACAAAAACTAGGCTATATGTTACAACAAGATTGTCTATTTCCATGGCTTA
This sequence comes from uncultured Bacilli bacterium, assembly GCA_947629035.1. Classification (GTDB taxonomy): domain Bacteria; phylum Bacillota_I; class Bacilli_A; order RF39; family UBA660; genus CANRCE01. Next base: position 31,949 of record CANRCE010000009.1, read on the forward strand.
CAATATTAGATAATTGTCTTTTAGGATTAAAGGTTCAAAATAAAATTACTAAAGAGGCTAAAAATAGAGTTATTAAATTACTAGATACTTATGGATTAAAAGATTTTAAAAATAAATATCCAAGTAGTCTATCTGGAGGTATGAAGCAAAGAGTTCTTTGAATACTGTGTACACACAAAAATAGTAACAATTAAGTAAGTAACTTATAACTAAAAATAGAAAGATAGAGGTAAAATATGTTGTTAGATAATAATAGGGTTAAAGTAATAAATTTATTAGATATGTTTGATAATTTAAATAATATAGATAAGATAAGACTCGCTATATATATTTTAGAAAATAAAAACTTTGATACTAATTTTAATATCAAAGATATAATTATTCTTTTAAAAGAAGTTTTAACAAAATTAGATCCGAGTTATAGTAAGGTAATTGTTAATTTTGCTAAATATAAGCACTTATTACTTTTTTCAGCCAAGTATTTAGAGTTGAATTTAGAAGAAAAAAAGAAATTTACAATTGAGATGTTATTTAATATCTATGAAACAGATTTTAATGATAAAAAAATCAATAAAATGATAAATAAACATTTATATATTTATGATTATTGTTATGTAGTTTTAAATAAATAAATAAAATTCAAAAATTTTATGAAGAAGAATTAGAAAATTTGAATCCAAAAAAAAAGAAAAATAGATTTAATGAAAAGACTAAAGCATTAGAACATCAAAAAATAGACATAGAAAAACAAATATCTAAAACAAAAAACTATTTAAAAAATATTTACGAAGATAAAGTAAATTGTATTATTACAGCTAGACAATTTAAAGATTTAGTTATAGAATATAATAAGAATGAAGATATATATAACAACCAAATTAAATCTATTACTAATGAAATTACTTATTATAAAATAAAAGAAGAATCGCTAGAAAATAATAAAGAAATATTTAGTAAATATCAAAAATTAGAAAAGTTAAACAGAGTTATTATCCAAGAATTTATTGATAAGATTTATATTGGTAAATTAAATGAAAAAACAAATAATAGAGATATACAAATTAAATGGAATTTTAAATAACTCTCTACTATTACATAACCAAATATTAAAGCGAAAGGATGTGAAAAAATGGAACATAACAAATTAGAAGCAATTACTAATCTATTTGAGGGCAAAGAAATAAGAAGTGTTTGGGATAGCGAAAAAGAAGATTATTATTTTAGTGTCGTTGATGTTATTAGTGTATTAACAGAAAGCCCTAGACCAAGAAAATATTGGAATGCTTTAAAAACAAAATTAGATAATGAGGGAAGTCAGTTGTCCTCAAAATTGGGACAACTGAAATTAAAATCTCAAAAAGATGGAAAAAATTATTTAACAGATGTTCTAGATACAAAAGGAATACTAAGATTAATTGAATCAGTTCCTTCACCTAAAGCAGAAGTGTTTTGTACAAAATGACATAGTTGTTTTAATGCCATTTAGATAACATACTACGATATTGGCTTGCC
>CANRCE010000010.1 GCA_947629035.1 uncultured Bacilli bacterium
ATAAAATAATAAAAAAACTAGATTTTTCAATATCTAGAAAAGATTTAAGATTTAAAACTGTTAAACTAGGGTAATTTATCACCAATTTTTATATTATCCATTAATACACCTCCTTGTCTTTCATAACTTGTATTATACAATATTTTTTTTTATAATACAATATACTTTTTTTTGAAATGATGCTATAATATAATATAGAATAAAAGAGGTGTAAAATGGATAGCGTTGAAAAAGTATTTCAAACAATTTATAAATTTGAAAAAACAATATTTAACACAATAATATCTATCATCAGTCATTTTTTTATTGGATTATTCACAACTATTACCATTTTCCCTAAATATTTTATCCTTGGTATTGTTTATATTTTTAGTAAAAATAAAAGAAATGAAATTAATAAAACAAAATCCATTTTACCATTTATTATGATGGGACTTGCCTTAATCGTTTATCTTATTTGCGTATTTCTCTTTAGTAGATGGTCAGTACAACAATTAAAATTAAAGTATTTAGCCCAAGACATTATATCATCAACAGCAATAATCGAAAAAGAACAGGAAAATGATGTAAATCCAAATAATCCTACAGTTCAAAATCCTGATAATAATCAAACAGAGCAACCCCCTACCAATAATCAAACTACGCAACAAACAACTCCATATTATCCAAACGATTATTGGGATTATCCAAATGTATCACTTATTGATGTTAACTTTGACGAATTATTAAAGAAAAACAGTGACACTGTTGGTTGGATTCAAGTTGTTGGAACTAAAGTAAATTATCCTATTGTCCAATCAGATGATAATGAATACTATCTATATCATAGTTTCAATAAATCAAATAATGCTGGAGGTTGGATATTTGCTGATTACCGAGTCGATTTCAAAAATTTTAAACGTAATACCATTGTCTATGGTCATAACTTAAATAATAAAACAATGTTTGGCTCACTTCCCAATACACTTCAAAGTAGTTGGTTTAATAATAAAGACAATCATTATGTAAAAATATCAACACCTAGTTCAAACTCAGTATGGAAAGTTTTTTCTGTTTATACAGTAGCTCCTGAAGTATATTATTTAAAAACAGCTTTTACAGATGATACATATAAAGAATTTATTACTACAATTAAAAATCGAAGCTTATATGATTTTAATACAGATGTAAGTATAGACGATAAAATAATAACTCTATCTACTTGTGATAATACTGGAACAAAACGTATGGTATTACATGCCAAAATGATAAATATCGAATATAAATAAAGTGTTAAAAAATAAACTAAACCCGTTTCTTTTATCTAAAAAACGGGTTTCAATTTATTTTTTTTATATTTAATCATTCTTACCACTTACTAAATCCAAAGCCTTTTGCAATTGATTATCATTATCATATGAAGGATTTTCATAATAACTTTCATTCAATTCTACAACATCAGTTGGTTCTAATCCAGTATCTTGTACCCAGCTTCCATTTGGAGTAAGCCAATTTTGTACTGTATATTTTACCATGCTACCATCAGGTAATTTAGTTGTTTGCTGTACAGTTCCTTTACCATATGTATTAGTTCCTACAACAAATCCATTATAACTTTCTTTAATCGCTGAAGCAAGTATCTCAGAAGCTGAAGCTGAAGCAGCATTTGTTATAACAGCAATAGGATAAGTTCTTTTTGTTTTTGTTTGATCTTTTTTTTCTGTTATACCCTTACTATCTTCCAGTTTATAAATAACTTTCCCTTTTTCTAAAAATAAGCTTGCAATATCAGTTACAACATTAAGATATCCACCACCATTATCTCTTACATCAATAACTAATCCATCTATTTTTTCCTTTTCTAATTCCGTTAAAGCCTCACTAAATTGTTTGTTAGTTACAGATGAAAAAATATCTATAGCAATATAACCTATTTTTTTATCATTTTTATCAAAAATATTACTAGTTATCGTAGGTATTTCTATTTTCCCCATTTTAATAGTTACTTCTTTTTCTTCTTCACCACGCATAACTGTCAAAACAATTTTATTTTTTTTACTATTTTTTATATAATCTGCTACATCAGTACTTGTTTTACTTTGATAGTTCTCTCCATCTATTTTAGTTATAATATCTCCTACTTGTAATCCAGCTTTTGCAGCAGGACCATCTTCAAATAAATCAATTATAGCTATTTTACCATCAGTAGTACTGCCAACAGTAGCTCCAATTCCCTCATAAATTCCTCCTACAGTCTCATTAAACGTAAGAGTACTATCAGAATCACTATAATTAGTATAAACATCACCAACACTAGATACCATTCCTTTAATAGCATCATCAATTAATGCATCTTTATCTAGATTACCATAATAATTATTAGTAATTGCATAATAAGTATCTACTAATTTTTCTAAATCGTTAGATAAAGCCATATAATCTTTTCCACCATTAAATATTTTTACAAAAGAAAAACAAGTAATAAATCCTAATCCTAAAGAAAACAGCATCACAATAACAACTTCACTAAAATGATAAAGTTCTTTCTCTTCATGAGTAAAAGGACTAATTTTTTTGAAAAATTTAAAAATTTTAGATTCCTTAACCTTATCTTTAAAAACTCTATATTTTTCTTTTCTTATTTTTGACTTTATTGCCTTTATTTTCTTTTTTTGTCCCTGAATAATTTTTTTGGCCTTTTCAAGAATTTCATCATCATTCATAAGTACCACCACCTTCTTTATTTTATCATATTATATTCAGTTTAACAATATTTTAAAAAAAAATAAAATTTACATAATTTTAAAAAGTTATTTATATTTTTTTAAAATTGTTACAATATTAATAATGGTGATGTATATGTTAAATGCAAATGACATAATTAATAAATTAAAACAAGATACAAATAATCAAGAAGATTTTATATATAGAAAAAAAACGCTTAATAAAAAAAATGTATATATTATTTATCTTGAACCACTTACTTCAAGCGATAAAATAAGTGACTTTATCATTAGAAGCTTAACTAATATCGAAAAAAATATGACTAGTAAAAAAAATTTATTAAAAGAAATCGAAAATAATATTAGTAATTTCAAAGTTAAAAAAGTCGTAGACTATAAAACATTATGTCAACATTTACACAATGGATTTACTATTATATTAGTTGATGAAGAACCATATGGTCTTGCTCTAGAAACCAAAGCTGATTTAGCAAGAAGTATCGACACAGCAAATGCTGAAATAACTATTCGAGGGCCTAAAGATGCCTTTGTGGAAGACTATCAAAAAAACATGGGCCTAATTCGTAAAAGAATTAAATCAAATGACTTATGGGTAGAAACTTTAAATATCGGAAAATATACCAATACAAAGGTAAGTGTTCTTTATATTAAAAGTATTGCTAAACCAAAATTAGTAAATAACGTTATTAAAAAACTTCAAACACTAGAAATAGATGGTATAGTCAACAGTGGTACAATTAAAAATTTACTTGTCGATAATGTTAAAACTATTTTCCCCACTATCTATACAACCGAAAGACCAGATATTAGTACAAGAGCCTTATTAAGAGGTAAAGTCGTTATTTTAGTAGATAATTCTCCATATGTTCTATTAGTTCCAAGCGAATTTAATGATTTCTTTATGACCCCTGAAGATTCATATTCCAAAAGTTTTAATGCTACCTTAATTAGAATTTTAAAATATTTAGCTTTCTTCATTGCTCTTACAGCCCCAGCGATTTATGTTTCTCTTACAACATACAATCAAGAAATGCTCCCCTCCGAATTATTAATTAGTTTTACTATTCAAAAAGACAGTGTTCCATTTCCAGCTTTAGTTGAAGCTTTAATTATGATAGTTTCATTTGAAATAATTAGGGAAGCCGATTTAAGAGTTCCTGGTTTCACTGGCAGTTCTCTATCAATTGTTGGTGCACTAATTTTAGGAGAAGCTGCTGTCAATGCTGGCATTGTATCTCCCATTATGATTATTGTAGTAGCAATAACGGCATTAAGCTCTCTACCTTTTACAGAACCAGAAATAATAAATGCTCTAAGATGGTGGAGATTAGTATTCATGCTAGGAGCTGCTCTACTAGGAATAATTGGTGTTATCTTTGCTTTTGTGTTATTTTGCATTAAAATGGCTAGTATTGATTTATTTGATGTTCCTTATCTAGTCCCTTTTGTACCAACATCTAAAGAAGGACTTAAAAATAGTATCATCAAACTTCCTTTAAAAAAATTAACTAAACGAGAAAAATATTTATCTGATAATGTAACAAAGGAGGTTATTCATGAAGAAGATTAAATTATTAATAATAATTAGTTTACCTATATTACTAACAGGTTGTTATAACTATCAAGAATTAAATGATATGGCACTAACTGCTGCTATTGGCATTGATAAAGATGAAGATGGATATATCTTTACAGCACAAATTATTAATACTCAAAATTCTAAAGATACCAATATTAATGCTTCTCAAGTTACAGTTTACTCTGCTAGTGGAAAAACAGTTCAAGAAGCTGCTAGATCAATTCTTTTACAATCACCAAAAAGATTATTTATTGAACATCTAGATATAATGGTCATAAGTGAAGAAGTTGCCAAAGATGGAATTAAAAATATTTTAGATGTTTTCCTTCGCGATGCTGAATCAAGAAATCAATATGATGTTTTAATATCAAGAGATTGTACTGCACAAGAATTACTTAGTATCTTAACCCCACTTGAAACAATTTCTTCCTCTAATATCAAAGACAGCCTAAAAGCAAATAGTAATCATTTAGGTTCGACAGCTATGGTTAAAATGGAACAAATGCTAAATACATATCTAAATGATAAAATAGAAATTGCAATACCAAGTATTACTCTTCAAGGAGATCCTAATGAAGGAGATAAAAATGAAAACATCGAAGAAAGCAATTCCACTGCTAAAGTAATTTTATCCAATACAGCTATTTTCAAAAAAGATAAGTTAGTTGGATATTTAACTCAAGAAGAAGATATCGCAGCAAACTTTATTAAAAATAATATTAACAATACCCTAATTACCTACAAATGTGATGATAAAAATTATGCAACAGTTGAAATAATAAAATCTAGTGCCAAAATTACTACAGATCAAAACAAACTAAAATTAAATATTAAAATTAAAGGAACAGGTAATCTCAATGAAATGAATTGCCAAGTAAATTTAGAAAAAGAACAAACAATTCATACAATAGAAAAAGAAGTAGAAAAAACCTTAAAACAAATGCTTGAAAAAGTAATTAAAAAAACAAGAGAAACCTATAAATCTGATATTTTTGGTTTTGAAGATATTATATATAAAAATAACAATAAACTTTATAATAAAGTTAAAGATGATTGGGATAATAAATATTTCTATGATTTAAAAATTGATATCGATACAGATATAGATATTATTGAAAAAGGACAAATATTAAGGGTGATAAGCAATGAATAATAATCAAAAAATAAATATGTTACAGTTTTCAGCCATTTATGTATCAATGATACTTACCTTTTTTCTAGCTATTGGTTCTTATTCTCTTATTAAAGCTACAGCAGTTGATGGCTGGATAAGTATTATTCTAGGAGGTCTAGTAGGTTTCATATTAGTATGGATATTTATTTACATATTTAACTATGAACCTGATTTACCTATTTATCAAAAGACACTTAAATTATTTGGCAAAAAAATAGGTACTGTCGTTAATTTTATTCTATGTATTTTAATTTTTATCCTTGGTATCAATATTATTTATGCCAATACTAATTTTATTATAAGTCAATTTTTGTCAGAAACACCATACCTTTATGTCTCAATATTTTTTGTTTTATTAGTAATATATATTAACACCAAAGGCATAGAAGTTTTATCAAGAGTTGCCTTAATTACTATTTTCTTTAGCTTAATTTTATATTTAATATCAGCAATAGGTCTTATTCCTAACATCGATATTGAAAATTTAAAACCATTTTTAGAATTTGGTATGTCACGACCAATTAAAGGTATTTTCTACGTTATAGCCATTAATCTTGCACCTGCTTTTTTACTTCTTGCTATTCCAAAAAATTCTATTATAGATAATGAAAAATATAAAACATATATAAGCATTAGTTACATAATGAGTATCATTTTAATGCTAATCGTATTTATATATATAATAGGCAACTTAGGAATACATCTTGCTAGTTACTATCAATTCCCAGAATATATGGTTTTGAAAAGAATAAATTTTTTTGAATTTATAAATCGTATAGAAAATTTAATAATTACTCAATGGATACTAGAATCATTTATATCTTTAAGTTTTATTGTTTATTTTATATCAAATACAATAAAACAAAAACCTCAACATAAACTTATTTCATCTATTGTTACTATAGCAATATTAATTGTATCCAAATATGCTTTTAAAAATAATACACAGTATAATACCTACTCTTTTACGTATGCTCCTTATCTTAGAAGCATCATCATTATTGTATTTGTTATTATTGCAGTAGCAATTTTTCTAAAAAGAAAAAAAACTAAAGCAACAAAACTTTAGTTTTATATCTCACTTACTTCAAAACAATAAGTTATACTTCCTGATATATTAGTAGCATTCTCATCTAACCATATTAAATAATCAACATCTAAATTATTTTTAGCTTTTATTTCTACAGTATCAAGTAAATAATAACAATATTCCTCATCACAAGATAAATAATTATTTTCTACATTAATTATTTTATCACCAATTTTTACTTTAAAATTACTTATATCTAATTGTGAAGTTTTAAATACCTTTAATAATAACTCTCCTGTTATATCATTATTACCTATATTGTTAATTCTTAAAGTACTATTTTCTAAATTATTTATGGCATATTCATCAGTCATAGGAAATAAATTATAATTATAATCTTTTATTTTATCAACAGTAATGTTACTACTATAAGCTAACATAGCATTTGTAGTTTTTATATTATTATCTTCTAAAATTTTCCATACTGGTATTGTACTAATTATAACAATTATAAAAAAGAAAATCTCTATAATTAGTTTTTTCTTTTTTTTGTCCATCATAACTACCCCCCAATAAGTTATTGACACACTAATTATAGCATATTTTCTTCAATCTGTCAAATTATCACCAGTTTAAGAATTACTCTATACTATCAGCATATAATTTAATTGTTCCAATGAATGCACTATTTTGATATTCATTTGTGATATCTTCATAACTTGCCCATATACCTAAACTTATTTTCAAGGTTTCACCATTTTCAAGTGTACCCTCTCGTAAAATATATGTATTTTTATTTACCATAAGTCCACCCTCTAATTGTGAACCTGCTTTCCACATATTAGCATTCAATTTAGTAGGATTTGATATTTGATTATTAACTTTTAAAATATATCTTACATAATCTGGTATTAATCTTTTAGTATTATATTTATTATAATTATCCGTTTCTTCGATAACTAATCGATAAGCAATTTTACTACCAGTATCATTACTTACAACTATATCTTTAGGATCTGGCAACTTATCATCATTTCCACTAGATGGATTAGATTGTGGATCATCTTTAATATTACCATTGTCATCATACTCTATATCATCAGTATCAGTAACATATTTATCACCTGTTTTAGGATCTTCGACTAAACTTTTACCATTATCAAAATCAGTAACTTTCTTACCATCAGGCAATGTTTTTTCATCAACTACATTAGATTGTGTTGATGTAACATCTTTAATATTACCATCTTCATCATATTTTAAATCTGATGAATCTTCAACATAATGTTTTGTTCCATCTGGATCAGTAACAACTGCAGAACCATCGTCAAAAACATCAACTTCGCCATTATTTGGTAATTTTTTAGTATGACGTTGATAAGCTCTTTCTTGCTCAATTATTTCAGTAATACCATTATCATCATAAACAATATGTCCACCTTTACGAACAGATAATGACTTTTCATTTTTTACGATATCTGCAGAACCATCATCGTAAAACACAATTATCGTTCCATCATTTAATTTCTTTTCTTCTAATACTTTTGAAGCATTATTGTTAGGAAATGTAACATTACCATTACCATCTATATTGATATCTTCATCATGTCTTACAACATATTTAACTCCATCTTTGGTAACTTCAATTGTTCCATTAGTATATCTTTTTACTAAAGTTCCGTTTTTATTTTGAGAATCTTCAACATATGATACACCACTACTAATAGTTTCATTAAATACATTACCATTATCATCTATATCATTACTATCTCTTACAAATATAGTCAAACCATCTTTGGTAACTTCAGCAGAGCCATCCGAAAAATACAAAACAGTTGCATCTCCAAGTTGTTTTACTTCTCCAGTAACTTCTCTTACAACAGCTCCTTCTTTTTTTACACCTTGACTACTAACTCCATAATCACCATCAACTGGGAAAACTCGCTCATATCTTCCATCATCATATTCTATTAAAGCACTCTTATCTGAATAGAAAGTTATTTTACCTCCATCAAATGATGATTGACTTACCTCTAAAATGACACCTTTATTTGATTGCGAATTATCTGTATTTCCTCCAAATAGTTTTTTAGCATATTCATCAGTAATTGGAGTCATTACTCCTCCAGCAGCAGTATCTACATCAGATCCACCATCTATTGATAGTGTTACTCCAGGCTTACTTTCACTAGGAGTCGAAGATGAACTTAAATTTGAAATAGTCATACTAACTCCAACCATGAAACTTGAAACCGATAAAAACATCAAAGCGAAATAAATAATTTTTCCATATTTCAAGAAGAAGAGAATTATTGGGTTTTTAGTTTGCTCTTCTTCAATAATAATTTCATCATCATTAATTTCCCTTACATTAAATAAATTCGTTCTCATTTAAATCATTCCTATCTCTTATTAACATTCAATTTTAGTTTTGTTTTTTTACCCATCATCTTAATAAGTTTCATTATATCATAAGACAATACTAACAAACTAGGAACTAATATAGCTATAATCCAACCACCCTTAGTAGCCAAGAATTCTTTAATATAACCTAATTTGGGAATTTTAAATATAACTTTACCTAAAATGTTATAATCTTGTGCAAGAGATGTATCTGCAATAGCATTAGCATCTCCTTGTGTCCTAAAGCTATAACTCTCACTAGTTGGATCATAATATTTATCAATAATTCTATGAGTTACCGTAATTCCTTCAAATCGCTTATCTGAAGATAGGAAAGTAATAATATCGCCAACTTCTAACTCACTTGCATCAACTTTTTTCGTTAAAACTACATCTTTTACTAAAATTTCTGGAACCATACTACCAGTTAAAACCACATAAGCATTAAGTTTAGGAGGTGAATAATCACCTTTACTTGCTCTTATTTTAATATCAGCAATGTATAACAACAAATTAACACCAACTAACAACAATAAAATAAAGATAGCATAAGATATAACGCTTATAATGAATCTAAGTGGTTTCGGTTTCTTTTTTACAATTTTTACCTTATAATGTCTAACTTTAATTTCTTGTATTTCTTTTTTATTTTTATTCATATGGTCCTCTCCCTACTTTTACTCTAGGATAATTATACATTATTTTTTTTAATATTACAATATTTTAATTAAATTTTTATTATTTTATTGACAAATAAACAATCGTTTGCTATAATGCAAGAGTAATGGGGTCGCTTTTGGCTTCGACGAGAATATTTTAGCTTAAATTGCAAGTCGTAAATCTTACGTTACAAGATAAAATTAAATATAACTGGAAACAGCTATAAAAATGCTGTAGCTTATGCTTAATTTTTTAAGATAACTACAGGTTTCTATAATTCTTTGCTTACGAGGATTAATAGAGACTCATAAAGTAAGCTATATTATAAAATCCGACTTAATTTTATAAAGAATTCTTTAGTCTAGTAAATATAGTGTTTGTCAATTAATAACTATATTTATGAAATATAATAATTGACTAAACTTGTAGTAATTTAAGTAGAGATATTTCCGGACAGGGGTTCGAATCCCCTCGGCTCCACCAGATTGATGCCAAACTCAAAAAATTTGAGTAAAAATAGATAACGTACTTGATAAAAGTTCGTTTTTATGTTATAATGTATTTGTCAAGGAAACTTGCATAAAATAAAAAAGGAACATTCAATATCGCATGTTGAGTGTTGCCATATAATGTGCATCACCTAAATCATTGCTGAGTTAGGTGATTCTTTTATTTTAGGATTACAAATAGTAATACTATAAGTAAAAGGATAATGATAATCAAAAAGAAAATTAGAAAATCTTTTTTTGACATCTTATCACCTCCCTCCAATTAAGAAGCTCGGCAATCACCCAACTATTAAATGTTCCAAGTTAATTATATCAAACATCTGTTCTTCGCGCAATACCTTGATGCAATACTTTTATAAAAATTTATGACAATTTAGAAAACACACTTGCATATTGTCAAAAACAATAAGAAGGTGATGATATTGAAGATATTAAAACATAATATAAATGATAGTGAATTTTATAATTATTATTTGATAGATGACAATAAAAAATTATAATAAATAATTTGCAATCAATCTATAATTTGCTTTAACAATTGACTTATTGAACATTTTATTTTACAATATTAATGGTGATAATATGTTTTTTAGAAAAGCAATTTTACTAATCCATGGTTTTGCAGGTGGAAGTTATGATTACGGTTATCTAGGTAATGATTTACAACTTTATTTAGATTTCGATGTCTTTACTTTTACTCTACCAGGACATGAAGATAAATCAATCATTAATAAAGTTACAAGAGAAGATTGGATTAAAGAAGCTGAAATACAAATTGAAAATTTAATTAACCATGGCTATAAAAAAATATATGTAATAGGTCACAGTATGGGAGGAGTTATCGCTTGCCATCTAGCTAGAAAATATAAAGAAGTTAAAAAACTAATTTTGGCAGCACCAGCTTTTCGCTATTTTTCATTTAAAGGGGATAAATTTGATTTAATAGGAAGTCTTAAAAAAACACCAGCTGTATTTAAAGACTACAAAACAGATGTCGTTTTATCTAGAATTTTTAAAATGCCCCTTCCAACAATGCTTGAATTTATGAAATTAGTCGAAGAACATGAAGACGATCCCAAATATATTACCTGCCCTACCCTAATTATTCAAGGATTAAGTGATAATATAGTTCCCCTTGATAGTTCCTTATACGTATATAAAAATATTAAATCAAAAGAAAAAATATTAGTTAAGTTTAATGATGTAACTCATGATATTTTTAGAAGTGAAAGATACAAAGAAATTTTAATAACAGTAACACAATTTTTAAGAAATAAAAATTTTATTTATACAGATAAAATTATAAAAAAATAGTTTCATAATGAACTAATCAAAATAAGATTTTTCATTATGAAACTTTTTTTAAAAATTAAACATTAACCATTCTGGTTTCAAAGCTAACAATATTCCAATCATAATTAAAATAATACCTCCCAATAATTTAGAAAATCTTCCATATTTTGTAGAAAATCCCGTTAATTTTAAAGTACTCATAGCTACAAAGAATACAATTAAATCATCTAACAAGAAAAATAATATATACAAGAAAATATAAAGAGCATTTTCAAGCGCACTTAAATTATTAAGTGATAAAATTTCAATAAACATAACAGGTAGTCCTGCTGAACAAGCAAGTTCGATAATATTAACAGATATTGCCAATGTTATAACACCAATTAAAGCTAAAATAAAATTTTTCTCACTAGTAAATTTTTTTATTTTATTCAAAATTCTATTTCTTCTACTATCATTAACTACCTCACAACCACCATTTTTCTCTCTTATGAAACTTCTAAGATTAATAATACCTCCAACTAAAGCTACAATAGCAATAATAATTCTTATTGCAGTAATTGAAGTTATAACTTTAGCAACATTAAGCCAAGCTAACATAATAAGAAGATAAATAATCGCTGAAGTAAGAAGAAAAGCAATACCTAAAGTCCACATTTTAGCTTTATCTTTCATTCCTATTAACATACTAATTAAAAAGAGTAATACCCACATCGCACATGGATTAAAGCCATCAAGTAGTCCAATTACAATAGATACAATAGGTAAAGTTAAATTTTTTGTTTCTATTTCACCAATTAAAGGTATTTTTAATTTATAATTACCATAATCATTTAGGTAGTCTTTTAAAGACATTTGATTAGCATTTACTTCATAACTAGGAAGAGGAAGACCAATCATCTGTCCTAATTCATCGATATAACCATATTGAGAAAAATAATCAATTGTTCCTTTAAATTTCTCTTTACTATCAGTTTGATTATAACCAGCATAAACTTTATTACCAATAATCGTTACTGGAGTACCAGTTAACATAAAGTCATATAATTCTTCAGCTTCGGCAAGATACTCTTTACCTTTATCAGTACTTATTTCATAACGATATATTTTTATATTATCATATTCATCTTCCAACTGTTGAAGTAATTTTTCTTCCTTTTTACAATGAGGACAAGTATTGGAATGAAAAAAATAAATATTTACAAGATTCTTCTCATCATCTGCTCTTACAATAGGTAGTAACATGAAAAAAGTAATTAATATTAACCAAAGTTTTTTCATTATTTATACTCCTCTAATTGTTCTTTTAATTTTTTATAAGAATATTCTCCAATAAATCTCTTTAATTCTTTATTATCTTTATAAATAATTACTTCAGGCAATATCTTTCCAACTTCATATTTATTAACTTCTAAAGTATCAATATCATAATCAAATGATTCCATTTTTAAGTCAAATTCCGAATTAATTTTTTCCCAAATAGGATTCATAATTAAACAAGCCGGACACCAAACAGCACTAAATTTATAAGCCTTTAGCATATTAATTCCTCCTTAAATTCAACTTTTGATAAACATTATCAAAAATCTCTAAAAATTTATCTATCTCTTCTTCCGTAGTCAAATAAGATAAACTAATACGAAGCGAACTATTAGATATTGTTCTATCTTTACTTAAAGCATAAACAGCATTTGACATACTATCGCTACTAGAACATGCACTTTTAGTAGATATATATACCTCTTTTTCTGCTAAAGCATGTAAAAAAGTTTCTGGTTTAATATTTTTAATACTAAAGTTAATAGTATGAGCAATCGAATTATTTGTACTATTAATATGTATATCAGGATATTCTTTCAATTTATTAATTATTTTTTCATTAAGTCTTAAAACATATTTATAATTTTTATTAACATCAGGAATAATTAATTCCAAAGCTTTCATTAAAGACACAATAAGTGCTAAAGGAGGAGTACCACTTCTATATACTGTCGTAGACTTTCCACCGTGAATTAATGGCTCTAATAAAACTTTTTCTTTCTTTACTAACATACCAATTCCTTTTAAGCCATATATTTTATGAGCTGAAATACTAGCTAAATCAATATCACTAAAATCAATCTCAATTTTACCTATCGCTTGAGTACAATCAACATGTAAAAAACATTTCGGATAATCATTTAAAATATTTCTTATTTCCTTTATTGGTTGTCGTAATCCAATTTCACTATCTACAGCACAAATACTTACTAAAATTGTATCATCTCGCATTAAACTTCTTAAATGTTCCAAATCAACTTGCCCATCATCCTTTATTTTAACAAAATCAACCTCAAAACCCAATTTTGTTAAATAATTAAGAGGCCCTATCACTGATGAATGCTCTAAAAATGTCGTTATTATATGTTTCCCACGATTTTGATACCTTAAACAAACACCTTTTATTGCTAAATTATTTGATTCACTTGCTCCAGAAGTATAAATTATCTCTTTTTCATCTATTTTCAAAAGCTTTGCAATCTTTTTAGTAGCATAATCTTCTAATTCTTTAGATTTAACTCCTAATGCATGTAGTGAATTACTATTTCCAACATAATCAAGACAAACTTTATTAAAAGTATCTAAAACTTGTTTATTTACGGGAGTAGTTGCCGAATAATCTAAATAAATCATTTTTACCACCAATAATATTTTATCACAAAATAAAAAAATATAAAAGAAAAATATCCCAAATGGATATTTCTAAACAATAAGAACTAAATTTAAAATAAAACCTATTAAAGCACAAATACCAATGTTTTTAGCCTTAGTTGGTGATTGATTTTTATAACATAAATATAAAATTAAACCAACTATGGGAATTAACAATCCTAAAATATCTAAAGCAATACTATTTTTATCTTCTGATACTTGTTTTTTTTCTTCTTTTGCTAACCTAACACCACATTTAGTACATACATTAGCATTTTCATCAACTGGTGCACCACAATTAGGACAAAACACATCTATTATCTCCTAAAATGATAGTAGCATATTTTAAAAAAATTCTTCAATTACTTTACCTACTTTTTATTATTTTCTTAACATGATTGTAAACTTCTTCATTAATTTCTTCACGTGTCTTTATTTTATTATTCTCTACACAATCTATTTTGAAAAAATTATAAATATCAACTAACTCTAAATACGCTATTTCAGCATTAATTAAATGCTTTTCATCCATCTCATGTTGATCAGAATCTTCAATTCTATTCTTTTTAAGTTCTAAAGTATAAGTATATGGTATATATAACAAAATAACACCATCAGGTTTTGGAAGTTCCAATAACTGAAATTCCAATTTATCTAACCATTTATACATCTCATATCTTTTGTTTTTATCAAATATTTTTCCACCCTGATGAGCCATATTCGATTCTACATATCGATCCAAAATAACATTTACTCCCTCATCTAATAAAGAATTTATCTTAAATAAATTATATTTTCTATCTGCAGCATAATACAAAGAGGCTACTTTAGGATCAACATTATTAGCTTTCTCTTCAAACCAACCAGGACAAATATAACTCTTACCCAAATACGGACCGCCAATAATTTTACCCGTTGGAGTATCATACATAGGAAAATAAAGTCTCTTTGCTTTAAAACCTTCTTTTTCTAATCTTTCTACTAACATTTTTGTCTGCGTTTCTTTTCCAGAGCAATCTGTTCCTTCGATAACAATTAACTTACCTTTTTCCATAATAAACCCGTCCCTTTCTCAAATATTTTACATGATTATATTTAATGCCTTCCTCTTTTTCTTCATCAATTAATATTCTTTTCCAATCATAAGAATCATAATAAGGAAAAAAAGTATCAGCATCATTACAAACAGCTTGTATTTCTGTTAAATACATTGTATCAGCATAAGGCAAAAATTGTCGATAAATTTCTGCTCCTCCAATTATATATAAATCTTCAGAATTATTTTCATTATAAAAATAATTACTTAACACATCTTTTATATTATGATAACAAATAATATCACAACAATCTTCTAAATTTTTTTTACTTAAAACAATATTAACCCGACCATCCAATTTTTTAGGTAATGATTCAAATGTCTTTCTTCCCATCAAAATATGATGCCCCAAAGTTTTATCTCTAAAAAAATTTAAATCTTTATTAAAATGCCATATTAATTGATTATTTCTTCCCAAAGAATTATCTTTTCCTATCGCAGCAATCATCTTAATACTCATATTATTTACCTCCATTTTTATTTTGATATTGGAAATTTTATTGGACCATGATGTTTATAATTCAATACTTTTATATCTTTTAATTCTTTTGAATTATCAAAATCTTTAAATTCTTTTATTTCTGGATTTAACCAAAGACTTGGAGCTGGTAAATCCTCTAATTCTTCTCCTCTTCTTATTTGTTCTTTAATACCCTCAATTTGATTTACATAAATATGAGGATCATTTAAACTCCATCTCATCTTACCTGGCTTATAACCTGTAACATGAGCTATCATATTTCCTAAAACAGCATATTGCGTTACATTAAAAGGAAGCCCTAGTGGAACATCACACGATCTTTGATGAACCCAAAAATTAATCTTACCATTTAAAACATTCCACTCTGTAGACCATACACAAGATGGAAGTACTGCCGTTTTTAAAAATTCATCTTGCCATAAACTTTTTACCATTCTTCTATCAGTAGGATTAGTTCTAATAGTATTAATAAGACTATCAATAAACTTATAACGTTTAGCAATATAACCATATGCTGTACCTATTGTATGAGCCATATCTTTACCGAAATCTTTAACAACTTCTTTTTTTATTAAATTACCATTACCATCAGGTACCATTTGCATAGCCCTCCATTTACCATCTTCCTGTATTTCCCATTCATCCCAAATTTTTACTCCACGATTACGTAACCATCTAACATCATTAGATTCAACTTGATAAATCCATAGCATTTCTAAAATGGCTTGTTTATAATATAATTGCTTTGTTGTCAAAAAAGGGAATTCTTCCCCTAAATCAAATTCTAAATAATAGCCATCTATTTTAATAGCATTAGTTCCAGTTCTATTTTCTACTTCAACACCTTCAGTTAAAATTTTCTTACACAATTTTAAATATTCTTTATCCCATTTTGACATAAACTACCTCCACTAATATCATACAATTTTTATTATAAATCATCATAATACACGAAAACAATATTTTGACAAAAATTTGACATTTAAATATTGCTATCCATAAATATTAGTATTATAATTAAGTTAGAGGTAAATATGAATTTAGTTTATTATTATATTTTATTTTTTTTAATTTATTCTATTTTAGGCTGGATGTTAGAAGTCATTTGTATGTTTTTTAATCTAAAAAAATTTGTAAATCGTGGATTTTTAATTGGACCATATTGCCCAATTTATGGCTTTTGTTCCATAATTATGATTCTTTACTTAAGTAAATATAAAGATGACATCATTGCTGTTTTCTTCCTAGCAAGTATTATTTGCGCTATTATTGAATATGTCATAAGTTATCTCATGGAAAAAATATTTAAAGTAAGATGGTGGGATTATTCACATATGAAATTTAATTTAAATGGAAGAGTATGCCTTAGTAACACTATTGGCTTTGGTATTCTAGGAGTTATAATCGTTTATTTAGTAAATCCCTTTATAACAAAAATAATTTTAAATTTTAATATTAATATTGTTATTATTATTGATATTATCTTCATTATAATTATTACCATTGATTTAATATTATCTCTATTGATAACTAGTAAATTAACCAAAAACATTAACAATATAGAAAAAGATATTACCTATAATCGTAATAAAAAAATAAATAGCATTATTAGAAATAAATTTTTTGAATTTCGTCTTATAAAAGCTTTCCCCATATTAAAAAATAAAAACATAAAGAACTAATTAAAATTCTTATATGTTTTTTATTTATCCAATTTATATGAAACAATAAAACCTAAAATAAATAAAATAATACCTAAAAAAATATCCATCAAATAAATTCTTGCATTAAAAGTTCTTATTATTAGTAAAATAATACTTGCTAAAGTTACTCCAAAAATAAAAGCATAAGTTTTATCGTAATATTTTCTTAATAAAAAATTCATAAGTAATGATATCAAAATTAATCCTAATATTAAACCTAAAGTAAATGGCAATAATATAGATATATTAGCAATTATATAAGATATACTACTTAAATTACCAATCATTTCAATAACTAGTTTATATATTCCAATCATCATCAATAAAGCTGTACTACTAACTCCCGGTATAACCGTACCTATAGCTTCAAGTATTCCCGAAATAAAAAAGATAATATTATCAAGAAAATTATTTCTCAAAACATATTGATAATTAGCGCTAGGTATAGCTAAAATTATTATAAAAATAAAGGATAATATTGTAATATAAATATTTTTTTTCTTTACATTTTTACTAATATGAACTAACCCACCAACAATAAGTCCAATAAAGAAAAACATCGTTATAACATAATAATTATTCAAAGCATAATTTATAACTTTACTAAAAACTAAAATTGCAAAAATTACTCCTATAGCTAAACTTGACAACAATTTAATATTTTCTTTCATATTATCAAAAAAACCAGTTATAGCTAAAAGTGCCTTATCATATACCCCAAGCATCATAGCTAGCAAAGCTCCACTTACACCTGGTATAATTTTTCCAATACCTATTATAAATCCTTTAAATATATTTTTTAACATTAAAATCTCCTATAAAGTTGATATAAATTTATTAATTATTTTTAATTGCTTTAATGGTATAAACAAAATACTACCTAAAAGCGCACATATCATATCTTTCATTGTATCATTTACTCCAGTTGTTAGTACTTTTTGAGTATCTGATCCACAAAGATTATCGATACTAAACTCTATAATTTCCCAAAATGTAGCAATCATTAAAGTAAAAGCAATCATATATATAATATTAAATAAAACATTTTTATTATCATAAACTTTAAATTTTTTTAATACTAAAATTGCTAGTAAAGCTGATAATATTCCTGATAGAAAATGATTAAATGAATCAAACCAATAAATTTTACCATAAAACTTCATAACACTTCCTAAAACATAAGCTAAAATAATAAAGATAAGATATATCGTTTCAATACTCTCATTTATATTAAATTTAAAAAATTTTCTGAGTATTTTAGGTATAAATAATATTGGTATTAATCCTATATATAACAATATATCAGTTATAATTTTATAACCATATGTAAAATATTGATACAATGATAATAAAATAGCTATAAGTATTAAAATATAATTTATAATTTTTTTCATAATTTATTAGTCCTTTCGATTATATTATAATAAAAATGATTCATAATTACAAGTATTAATGTAATTCTTTACAAACATTAGTAAGAGGTTCATAAAAGCAATGATTTTTGTATTTACCTGCCAAAGGTTGATCCCACCAGGTTTTACTGCATGAGACATCTTTTCCCGGAGCATAAAACCATAAAGCATTAGTCGCAGGATAGTAATATTCTCCACGAATTACTCTTTCAGCTAATTGTTTTTCTTTTTCGGTAGGATTTCCATAAAATAAAGGACTATCAGTTCCAGAAAAACCACCTGGATTTTGATATATCATTTGACTAATACTAGTAATATCCTTAAAGGTAAGACAATCAGCTATAACACGATTGACGCCAACATTACCAACCATAAGCATACCTAAATTACCCTCACCTATAGCTTCAGCTCTCATAAGTCTTGCCAAAAGTTCCTTTTCCTTATCTGTAGATTTAACTATCATAAATAATCACCTAATAAATTATATGCTGGCTTTTAAATAAAAAGCATAATTGTTCAACTATTTTACATATAAAAAGAATTTTTAGTAATTTACTTGAATTTTTACATAAAATATGATAAATTATATTTGTACCTTATTTAGGGGATTAGTTAAATGGTATAATAATGGTCTCCAAAACCACTGTTGGGAGTTCGATTCTCTCATCCCCTGCCATATGTAGATAAACTCCAATTTTGGAGTTTTTAATAAATTAGACAGAATTTATGGAAAATCATAATTATACAATGGATGATATAGAAAAATTTATTAAAGATTATAAACTTTCACAACAATCAAAATCTAAAGACTGGATGTTATCATTACCAATAGTAGGGAAAGATGTATGAAAAAGCCTATTTAGAAGAAGCTAAAAAGAATTTTTTTTGAAAAAAAATATTATGAAATGTTAAATGCATCTTTAAAAGAACAACAGGATTTTATTAAACAGATGGCACCTGTTTTAGATGAGTTTTATGTTGAAGCAGAGAATAATAGTAAAAAAAGATAATATATAAAAAATTGCAATTAAAATTTGGAAACTTGTTCTATTACCCTGCCATGAGTAATTCTGTTCGAACTTTTCGAACTTAATATATTTCTAACTTCAAGAAAGGAGTTTGTGAATGAATGAAAATTTTAACGTTGGAGATCCATCAAAAGAAAATATAGATTATGCTTTTAAAAATTTAATATTTTATGTTACTGCCTCAACTCAATTAGATATTTATAAAAATATTAAAAAAAGTTAGAGTTTAGAGTATAGTGAAAAAATGTTAGTAAATTAAAGTATGTAAATAAATCCATTAGAATCAAATATAAAAATATAATTTACCTTAAAAATCAACCCCCTATTTGTAGGTTTTAAAGTTTTAATACACGAAAAATTAGAAGTACAAAGTTTATGTACCAATCGTGTACCAAATACTTTAATTGATGTTGATTTTTTTTATGCCCTGCTAAATTAAATTGTAGTAACTTCGATAATTATGAACTCAAAATATTTAATATTATATAATGAAGACAATAGAACTTTTTAACAGTTTAAATATTGATAGTATAAGACATTCAATTTTTGTAGAAATAAGATAGAGCATATTAAAATTCAAAACGAATTAATTATTGAAAAAAACAGTAATATTAGTTAATCAAGTTAAATTTTTCCTAGTAAAGTTAAATAAAACTAATTATCTTTGACTTAATAACATTATCAATTGCTCTAATAAAAAAAATTTTTTACTTCTATATAATTATTATGAATAAGTTTATGTACATATAATACTCTAGAAGGAGGTATATATGAGCATAAATAATGACAATTATGAAAAAGCCTTAAATAAAATTTTAAATTCCCAAAAAAATAAAATAATTTATTACTCTTGCTGCAATAATTCCCTTATAACAGGACCCACTGGAGCACAAGGACAACAAGGTGTACAAGGATTACAAGGACCTACTGGACCCACCGGACCAGAAGGAATAACTGGACCTACTGGTCCACAAGGCGAACCTGGACCTACTGGACCAAGTGGTACTG
Source organism: uncultured Bacilli bacterium (assembly GCA_947629035.1). Lineage (GTDB taxonomy): Bacteria > Bacillota_I > Bacilli_A > RF39 > UBA660 > CANRCE01. Next base: position 20,791 of record CANRCE010000010.1, read on the forward strand.
GCGTTACAATTATGGGTTCATATGATACACTTGATGAACTTATAGCAAATCATCCAATAGGCAATATTGGAGATTCCTACCTAGTTGGTGATAATCTTTATGTATGGTCATCAACAGATAATAAATGGATAGATGTCGGAATTATAAGAGGCCCAGTTGGAGAAATTGGACCTACCGGACCACAAGGACCAAGAGGAGAAATTGGTCCCACTGGACCACAAGGACAGCAAGGTATTCAAGGACCAGAAGGGCCAAGAGGAGAAAGTGGCTATGCACTATTAAGTGCCTATGGTGGAAAATATAATAATATGACAACTTCTCTTCAATCACAAGGATTTGGCAATTGGATTCAAGTTCCTCTTACATCTTCCATGTCCAATATCAATATCGTACAAACCGAAGATAACACAATAACTTTAGAACAAGATGGAGTTTATGAAATTAACTATTTTATTAATATATCTGTAGATAAAGCCACAACATTGACATTAATTGTAAGAAATAATTCTACGAACATACCATCAACAGTTATAACAAAACAAATAGTACCAAATATGACCATAAGCTATAATGGAAGTGTAATCGTTAATTTAAATGCAAATGACAAACTTGATATGGAAATATCAACTAATGAACAAGATGTCACTATTAATTTTGCAAATGGAACAACAGCAGCTCTTACAGTTAAAAAAATTGATGAATTAGAATAAAACGAGACCACAATCTCGTTTTAATTATACCCAATTTTCTCTAATTATTTTTGCATTTATTTAATATTTTCTTTATTTTAACTTTTCAAATACTGTTCTCAAAGACTCATTTATTACTAAATCAGCTTTTTTATCATATGGCGTTGCTGTTTTATTTATAATTACTAAATATTTACCATTAAATAAATTTATCAAACTACTTGCAGGTTCAACACAAAGAGATGTACCTGCTACAATCAACATATCAGCATTACTTATAGCATATAAAGATTTATTATAAGCCTCACTAGGTAACATTTCCCCATATAAAACAACATAAGGTTTTATTATAGAACCACAATCACATAAAGGAATACCATCACAATTAAATACATAATTAGCATCATAACTTTTATGACATTTAAGACAATAATTTTTATAAATTGTACCATGAATCTCATAAACATTACTACATTTAGCTTTAGTATGTAAACCATCAATATTTTGAGTTACTATCGCCTTTAATTTTTTTCTATCTTCAAGCTTCTTTAAATATTTATGAACAATATTAGGTTTTGCATCTAAACAATTAAAATTAGCTTTATAAAATTCATAAAATTCTTGAGGATTTTCATAAAAAATATCTATACTTAACATATACTCAACTGGATATTTACTTTTTATACTATATAAGCCATCTTTACTACGATAATCTTTAATACCACTATCAACCGATACACCAGCACCACTAAAAAATACAATATTATTACATTCTTCTATCATTTTTTGTAATTTTTCTATATTATCCATCTAAACACCTCAAAATCAAAAATTACAAATCAAGTCAAACTATTTATTAAAAGTTTACTTAATTCATCATTTCCTTTTTCAGTTAAATGTATATTGTCAATCATCATATATTCTTTTTTCATTTTTTCAGAAAAGTCAATAATTTTTACATTATCATAAGATAAATCATTTACTATATTAACAATATCTTTATTAACAGCCAAAATATAAACTTCATGATTATCACATAATTTAACTAACTGCTCATATTCCTCTTTACTAAAATAAACACTATCGTCAAAAGACAATACCACTTTATAATTTAAACTATTGTTTTTAATATCATTTTCAATTTCATTCTTTAAAGTCTTAAAATCATATTTCTTAATATTAAATTTAGAAGTCGCAAAATTTTCATGCAAATAATCATAAACATTTAATAAGATATCATTACCATAGAAACTTATTTTAGCTTTTTCCTGTTGTTCATGGTTCTTAATAAATTCCTCTTTTTGTTTATTATATCGTTGTAAATATAAATTATAAATTGCATCATAAACAGCATTAGCATAAGCAACTCTTCCACTTTCTGTCAAGTGAATTCCATCAGCATAAAAATATTGTGTATGTCCTTGTGATAAATCATGCCAATCAATTATATGTAAATTATCGTATTTTAAAGCAAAGTCTTTAATTCTATCATTAAATAAAGGATCATCACCATTATTAACAGTCAACCAAAAAACATCCCTATCTTCACATGTTTTCATAATATCTATACGACATTCTTCAGAACAATCACCATTAGTTCCTAGATTTAAAATAATCAAATTGCCTAACATATTTTTATTTTTTAAATTTATTAACAAATCATTAACTACCCATGGCGTCCTAGATACTTCACCATCAAAATAACCATTAGGAAATTTTGCATATAAATTAGGTATAGCACCAAGCAATACAGAATCCCCAATTCCTACGACATTCAAATTACTAACAATATTCTCTAAATTAGCCTCTTCATCTTCAAAATTAGATAGAGCCTCATAAAAATCACTTTCTTCTTGATTAATTTTATTTTGATACTCTTTTTGCTTTTCTAAAATCAATTTTTGATTATTCAAAAGTTCCTGTTCTAATTGTTTCATTTCTTCCGTATAATCTTTACTTATAAAATAATTATATATTCCATAAGCAAATATGCCAAAAATTACCACACATAACAAATACCTAATTATCTTAAATACTCTACTCTTTTTATTGTAATTAATAACATAATGAAATAAATAAGAAGACAAAATAGTAAGAACAATTACCAATAAAATTTTAAGCCAATTAACAATTCTCATTTCTTGAAATAAGAATATCACTGGATACTGAAACAAATAAATTTCATAACTTACATTTGCTAAAGACTTTATTATTTTATCAAACCAAGTCAAATCATTTTTCATATTAATCGTAGCGTAATCTATTAATCTACAACTAATAATACTAACTAATAACATACTTATTTCCATATAAATAGATTTAGCATCAGCAAAAATAAAGAAACAAATTAACACTAAAAGATATATACTAAAAATTATTTTATATAAATAACTATTTTTAATCTTTGAAAATATTAGTTTAGAATAATAGCAATGAATAAAACCTAAAGCTAACCCAAATAATAATGAATAAAGTCTACTTAAAGTACTATAATAACTTACCATTATACCATTATTCAAACTAGAATAATAAAAATATCCATAACTAATAAATGCTAAAACAATAGTAACAAGACAAGGAATAATTTTTTTTGTTTTGTCTCCTAATTTTCGTAATAATAAATATATAAAAGGAAATAATATGTCAAATTGAATAAGAATTGACATATACCATAAATGCATAAAGGGTGAACTAATATGTCTTGCAAAATAATCTAAATTAGAATTTAACTGCCAAAAATTATTATAATTAAGTAATACTGATGTTACCTCAGGCTTCATATTAAACCAACTAATATTTAAACAAGACACTAAACCAATTACTATAAAAATAATAACAGCAAGTGGAATGTAAGTTTTTAATAACAATTTTCGATAATAAGTAACTATAGAAAATTTCTCCTGTTTAAAAGCAGATACACATGACAAATAGGCACTTAAAACAAAAAAAGTACATACAGCTAAATAACCACCCTTTAAAATATTCAAATGATATAATAAAACACCTAAACAAGCAATAACTCTAATAATATTTATATCTTTATAATACTTATTATCCATAATTAATACCTCTATATCATTATATATTTAAAATATAAGAATGTCAATTTAAACAAATAAAAAAAATAATCAACACATGATTGATTATTACAATTTAAATAAATCAGAAATTTTAATACCATCATTGTCATCACTTACCTCTTCATTTACTAAATGAAGTTTAGCAAGTAATGGAATAATAACATTACGATTATCATTTCTATCATCTAAATAAGGTAGACTATAAAACACTTTTATACAAGCCTCTCTTTCCAAATCCTTAACATCACTAGAAGAAAATAAACTCTTATTCAAAACAATCTTCTTATTCGTTAAACCATTAAAAACTGTGGGATTTATCGTAGAAAGCTTACTCAATTTTATAGTGCTAGGCTCTACTAAATAAAGAATGTCATTAGTAAAATCATCTCTACTAGCATTATTTAAATCAACCAAAATAATATCATACTTATTACACTTATTAAGTGTATCATCAATATCCCTATCTATTATAGAAAAAGTATCACTATCTTTAAGAAAGAGAAAATCTCTCTTATTAATCTCAATAGCGCAAACATTATAATAATCTGATAACACCTTTTTAAGAATATATATTAACGTTGTAGCGCCAGCATTATCTGTTACATTCTTAACTCCCAATATAAACTTTGAATTAACATTAGAAACATTAGGAATATTGCTACTATCAAAATTACTATTATTAAAATTATTATTATCATTATTAATATTATTTACATTACTATCAAATCTCTGTAAATGAGCAACATCTCTATAACTATTAGGATTATTATATAAATACATAAGATTATTGGCATCATGTGTAAAATTATAAATACCAACACTAATTAATTTAGATAAAAATTCAGCACTATTAACCACATCATCATTATCTAAAAGTAAAATAAGTTTAGTAACATCTAAACCAATAGATAATTTTTGAATATTTTTAAAATCCTTATAATCTTTAATAGCAGTAATATCCAAAAACATTTTATTATAGAAAAAATTGGAGAAAGATTTAATAATTTCATCTGCATCAAACTCTCCATCCAATCTCTCACTAACATCGACATTTAAATCAGCAAAAGCGTCTTTTTGTTTATTAGCAATAATTACATTCATAAATCTTCCTCCCAAAAATTAGTTATTACCCTAGTTTCACCTCGAACAGGGATATCAAAATGCAAATTGAATAATGGAAATTCAACCGTGAATAAAGTTTGTACACGATAATAAACTCCACGATCAGAAGATATCTTAGTTATACAATAACCTCGATCATAACACACTGTATCTTCATCTACTGATCCAGCAGAAAAGTTGACATAATAATCAGCTATATCAAGATAATTTTCAATTTTATTAAGAGTAGTTTCTGAAACACCCTCGTATTGCTCTATATAATTTATTATTTGGTTTTTAACTTTAAATGCTTTGGCATAATTTAAAGCAAGAGCCATAAATGACACATAGATTACTAAAAAAACTAATCCCAATTGTATCATAAATGTTCCTCCAAAAGCATCACGCATTATAAATCACCTTCTTTTGATTTGCATTTTAATATTATTAGTGATAATTACAAACACAAGTATTATCAGACCATGTGCATCCTTGAGATTCACAAGCACTCTTACCAGTACCACCAAAAGTATTTTTAATTGTATCAGATATAGTAGGCCATAATAGAGCCATGATACCACCAATAACTGCTATTGCAACGATTGTAACCATCGTCATTGATACCTCACCAGAAGCTTCTTTCATCTATCTCACCTTCTTCCTCTTTTATTATTTATTCTTTCTTAATATATTTCAAAATTACTCAATTAATATTAATCATATGTTCATAACTTGAGCAATTGAAATCAAAAGTAACAATAATGTACCTCCACCTGTACAAACTAACATTGTCATGGTTTTCTTTTCCATTTTTTCAAGTCTAGCTTTATATTTTTGTTCACGAGCTTTTTGTTGAAGCGATGATACAGATTTAGCAAATGATTCTAACTGCTCATGCTTCTTTTCTTGTTCTCCTAAACCTAATCTATATAATAATCTCATCATTCTCATTGAATCTCTAACTGGATATTGTTGAGCAAATTCCATATAAGGATCTACTGAATCATCTCCAGATTCAATTTTTGCTATCATCTTCTTTAAGCCAGGTTTAAAAATATCTGGTGCATCATCCACGCTTTTAGCTAAAGCTACTGGTACCGTATAATGATGTATTAATATCTCTAAACTTTTTAAATAATATGGAAGTAACGAATCAATTGTATTTAAATGAACTTTATAATACTGTTTTAGACTAAAATATTGTGATTTAAATACTAAAAATCCAATTACAAAAGCTGCAATGATATTAAGGTATGAAAGTGAAGTTAAAAAGACAAATATTATAGCAGCTGTAACTAATAAGCCTTTTTTTATTCTTTTCATAAATACTTCATTGGGATCATACACTCTATCACCATATTTAGCTACAAGTAAAAAATCATAATCTTTTTCTTTTAAAAGGTTAAATATTGGACTATTATTGTTTAATACCTGACTAGTATCAATTTTTTTTGTGTAAACAAAAATAAATATTATAATAATAGCCACAATCAACATCTCTATATTCATTATTCAGCACCTACATTCTCATTATAATATTTTTCTCCTGACAAAAGGAAATATGTATTTATTACTACAATTAAATGCACTATTATCCGAATAAATAAATTATCTAACATTGCAATATAAGTCTCTGCTGATATTAATAATTGAACTAAAGCAACTAAACCATATAAAACAACTCCGTATGTTAAAAATTGTTTATGGAACTTTTGCCTATCCATTCTATCACGATATACACCTTCAACTAGCATATCAATATCATTTAACATATTATCAAAAGTTCCTGCTGTATCTTTAGCACCTTCTTTTGTTACTTGTAAAAATAATTGATGCATATTTTTTACCATATAATATGGATATTTAGTATCCATATATTTAATTGAATCATAAACATCACCTTTTTCATAAGATAATGCAATCATTGTTTTTACATCTGATAAAACAGGTTCTTCTAATACTCCAGATTCTACAACACCCTCTAGTGATTTAATAAAAGCTTGAGTTGTTGCAAATTCCATTATTGTATTAGTGCAATATATTTGAACTTGTTCAAATATGTATTCACTATATTGTCTTTTACATCTTAAATAAGTTATATAAGGAATAAACGACACTGCAATTATCATATAAATAATAACTACAATCAAATCATAAAAATACAAATAACCAACAATTCCAGCACCACCTGCAAATAACACAATTTGCATTAAATACTGTCTTGGAGAATATTCCAATCCTAATTCTTTTACTTTTTCACGCATTACTTTAAAAGAATATGGTGCATATTTATCGTAAGCTGCTGCTGCACTTTTCGTTATAAATTTATATACGCTCTCTCCACTTTTTACCCTATACATTATGATAAAGATGAAGACAACAGCTACAACAATAAATTCAATCATAACTATCACCTCTTTACTTATGAATTTGGTATATTATTTATATTTGGCATAGCAGCATTAGAATTTACTTGTGCTACCGTAGTTTTGTTAATATTATTTGCTATTTGTGAAACATTAGAATTTAATTGCTCATTAGTAATATTAGCATTCATATTTGAAGTTTGATTAAGAACATTTACATTGTTTCCATTTAAGATAGCATCAACTTCAGCACTAGCATTTGTCCTTGAAATATTATTATTAACAGGTTGGACATTTGTAATACTTTGAACATTCGTTGGCGTTGGAACAACTTGTGCTTGTCCTACATTTTGATTATCAACAATTTCTGTTGGTTTTACATCATCATTAAGAACCATAACATCATCATCTTTTTTAGCATTTGGATCCACAAATTGTTGTTTTACTAGAATATCAGGTGGTATAATAATGCCCTGACTTTCAAAATAATCAATTAAATATTTAGTAGGATTATTTATAAAAACCTTTCCATCTGGTGTCTTTTTATATAAAAGATTATGTTTAGGTTCGTTATTTTCTGTTACATAAAATTCAACAACTTCTGTTATTTCACGATGGAATCTTTTATATTTAGTACTATAATATCCTTTAATATGAACGCCAATTTGAACATAACGATGAATACTTCTTAAAAATTGTTCCAAATCTATATTAGATTCAAGTAAACTATATAAACGACTTGGTATAGATTCAGCTTTATCAGCATGTATTGTTGATATAATATTGTGTCCTGATGATATTGAGTTTCTAACAGCCATAACAGCTTCAGCACTTCTTACTTCGGATAACAATATCCATCTTGGATTTTGTCTCATACAAGTTACTAATACATCAGAATAAGATGCAATATTATTTGTTTTCATCGCAACAATATCACGATGTGGAAATATCCTATCCAAATGTAATTCCAAAGTATCCTCAATTGTAATTAATTTTTCATTTTCTTTAGTATGAGCAGCCAAATACTTAACTAACTCTGTTTTACCACTACCAGTTTCACCACTTACTAAAATATTACAATGACCCTCTACACATTTAAGTAAAAAATCATGAATATCAAGTCTAACATAATCTTCAGCAAGTATTTTTTCTTTTTCTAGTCTAATTTTAGCAGGTGTCTTTCTTATTAATACTGCTATTCCATTCCTAGCAATAGAATCATGAACAAAATTCATACGCAATTCAGCACTCTCAGCATCTAGAAATGGATTTGCCATATTAAAGGCTTTTCCCATAGAATTAGCACACTGAAAAGCTATCTTTTCCATTAATGCATTATCAATTCCTGTATTTTCAACTCTATAAACACCAGATGATAATGTTTTTAACCAAACTTGTCCACCATTACTATAAGATATATCAGTTACATCATCATTATCAATAAATTGTTTAATAGGTCCAAAATCTACTTGTTGAAATGCCTCATCCATGAAAACACCTCCTATTTTATTCTAAATATATTATCTATTATTATTGTTGTTATTACTGTTATTGTTATTATTGTTGTTATTGTTGTTATTATTATCACTTGTATTATCATTATTATCGATTGCTCCACTATTAGGATCAATATCGCTAATATCAGGTAAATCAGTAACATCAACTAATTCAGTTTTACTATTAATAAAATCTTCAATATCTTTACTACTTACAGTAACAACATCTTTTTCCGTTAATGTAGCAGTATTAGGAACTAAAATAAGTTCTACAGAATATTCTTTTAAATATAAAGCTTTTCTTAATAATAAATGCATATCCTCTGGAATAGCAAACAACATATAAGCTGGAGTTCTAGATTCAGCACTATTTTCAAATACATGCTGTCCAGAAGCATCTTTAACGTCAAGTATCTCAATATTACTTAAAAATTTACCAAACATTAATTTTTTTTCATCATTTAAACTTTTATAGTAAATATTAATATAATTACCAGGATACATTGAATTAGCATAAGTTGTAGACATCGTTACAGGATAATTTATAACCGTATATCCTTCAGGAACATCTCCAAATGCTGCATCAGGTAAATTACCTTCACTAGTAAGTAGTGATGTATAAAATAAACTACCCTCTGCTATTATTGTATTATAGTTTGAATATTTACCAACGATTTGACTTGAACTTGTATAATATGAACCTCTTAAAAATGATTTTGGCACTTTTATATTAACTATCATATCACTTGTAATTAATGTCCTAGGTTGTATCGTTTGACTAGCAAATGGCATATTTACTAATTTTACAGCTTGATTAATTCTATAATTATATCCCAAATACAAAACAACCAAACAAATAGCCACTCCCAATATAGTAACAGTATTTTTGTTACCTAAAAATTTTTTTAAAGATGCATTTAAATTATTCATTTTCTTCCTCCTTTTTATTAATTTCTATATTCTAATATTGCATTTAATACATTTTGTACATCAAATTCAATTGGTTCATCTGGATCATATATTGCATATTCTCCAATACCTTTAGTTATAATAATACTTACTTTAGGGGGTTCTTCCATAATATCATAAAAACTAATAGTATAATCCCCTAAATTTACAACTGTAGATTCAGAATATCTTCTTACAAAATTTTCTACAAATTTTTCTTGAACGATTTTAAGTCTACCTGTACTTCGATAATATGCAACATCAATTGAATCATACATTGAAGCTTCGGTTATTTCTTTTAATAAATAATAATCATTCTCATTAGTTGTTGTTGCTGTTTCAAATAACATTAAAAGAACAAGCCCAATTAATCCAAAAGTAATCAATCCTACACCTGCAAAAGACCACTTCATTAACAAGCCCCCTTAAAATATAAAAGAGCAATACATTTATTTTCTTTTACCAAGTCTAATATCATATATATCATAGGCATAATAGAACATAACATTTTTAATAATATAACTATTTCCTTCATAATCTGTTACCTCCTATTCTCCTACTATTAAATGATAACATTTTTTTATAAAAAAATAAAGACTTTTTTATATTTTTTTACAAAAAAGCCTTATTATGTATTTTTAACTTTTAAAATTAAAATAATACTAAACAACATTTTCTTTATTAATCCAGTCTTTCTCTTTTCCTTTTTAAAATTATATGAACAATAATTAAAATTGCTATTATGACTATTCCAATTACTATATAAAGAATATTACTTTTTATGAAGTCTAGCATTCTATTTAAAGTATTTTCTTTACTTTTATTAGTATTATTACTATTAGGATCATCTGTAATATCATTTTGTTTATTATATTTTGCTACTATATTTTCAAAATCACTTCTTGTTATACCTCTTGTATCATACCATTTACCACATACAGGAAGTTTTTCTGTATCCATATTTTCACATAGTTTATCTTTAGAATATTCATTAAATTTTGGTATTGTTACACTTATCGTTCTAAGTTTATCTTTACAATATTGTGAATATACTACAAATTGTTTTGTTCCTACTTTATAATCTGTTTTTAATGTATTATCTATATTTTGACTAGAGGATGACCAAAATTTATTTTTGGTATCCCAATCATATACATAGATATCATCAGTTAAATTATTTACTTTAATTGTATAACTATTATATTTACCCGTTTTATTATAAGCATCCATATCTATATCATAGATTATTTCTACTTTATTTGCTTCCTCTTTTAATCTTTCTAAATCACACGCAGCCTTTATTTTACTAGGAAATAATATTACAAGTATCATTAATAGAAAATAAATTGATTTATTTTTTTTAGCATTTTTACGATAAATATTCATTTTAATCTTACTCCTATCTTATGTATCCACTATATCATATTTTTAATAATTCTTCAAGTAACTAACTTACAGTAAAAAAATTTTCTCCATCAAAGAGAAAATAATAAAATATTAATTATAAAGGAATTCTTAATATTTGTCCTATACTTAAAATATTGCTAGTTAAATTATTAAAACTTTTTATTTCATCTATAGATACATTATATCTATTAGCAATAGCATATAATGTATCTCCACTTTTTACTGTATATGTTATATAATTAGTACCAGCATTAGTGGGTATTTTTAATACTTGACCCACTTGTAAATTATTATTTGTTAAATTATTTAAGCTCATAATTGTCGTTACAGAAGTGTTATATCTATTGGCAATAGCATATAATGTATCTCCTGATACCTTTTTTATGTAGTATTTTTAAATGTAAATATAATATCTATCCTCTTATCTTGATAGATATAAATCTTTTCAACTAAATTTATAATTAATTCTCTAGTCGGATT
>CANRCE010000011.1 GCA_947629035.1 uncultured Bacilli bacterium
AGCTTTTTATTTAAGTTTCTTTACTTTTATATTTTCTTTGTTTTTTTGAAAATAATTTCGAGCATATTCTAAAAGATCAAATATTTCACTTAAACTAGCTACTCCATCTTCATAATCTAAAATAATATTTTCTTCTTTTAAAATTGCTCTTAAATCATCAAAAGCAATAACATCATTCATTTTACAATTTACAATATATTCATTATTATTAATCGTAAATTTTCTACCTATATTAAACCAGTTATCTATCTTATTTGCATCTAAACTTACTAATAAATTAGCAAAATATCTACCATCTAGACTTATATAACACTCATGTCTAGTTAAAATTCCGTTAGCTAAAAAAGCCTTATCCCAATTTTCATAAGATGTTTTTGTAAATAATCCAACACAATCTTCTCCATATGAAGCAATATAAATATCTCTTACATCTTTTTTATTATTATCGTGAATATGTAAAGTATTAATTTGATCCATAATATCTAAAACTTGACTATCTTCTTCTTTTTTATTAATTATTTTTTCTAAAACATTACGTAATTCATCTTGTTTCATTATTTTGTTAAAATATTCATTCATTTTCATATTGAAAAAACCTCCTTTTAGGCTTTATTTTAACACACATTTAATCTTAATTCAAGATTTTTTATATTTTGATAGGATCTATATCAATATAAACATCTATATCCCTTTCTTCTTTATATCTTTCATCAATTTTTATTAAAGTATCTTTTAATATATCATCATAACGATATTTAATAATGCATTGAAAATGATAAATGTTATTTATTTTAAACATATTGGCCATCGTAGGTCCTAAAATAATTGTATCATTACTAACATTTTTTCTTAAATAATCTCCGATTTTAGTTGCTTCTTTGAAACCTTTTTCGTAATTTTTGGAAGCTATACTAACTAAAATAATGTAATAATAAGGGCTATATTTTAATATTTTTCTAATCTTCATCTCTTCTTTATAAAAAGATAAATAATCATGCTGTTTTGCATATTTTATACTATAATGTTCATTATTAAAAGTTTGAATAATTACCTCTCCTGGTCTATTACTTCTTCCAGCACGACCGGAAATTTGAGATAATAGTTCAAAAGTTCTCTCACTGCTTCGATAATCAGGTATCATTAAAGTTGTATCAGCATTAATTACTCCTACTAGGGTAACTAGAGGAAAGTCAAGTCCTTTAGCAATCATTTGCGTTCCTAATAAAATATCGTATTTATGTTGAGCAAAATCAGATATTATCTTTTCATGTGCACCTTTTTGATAGGTTGTATCAACGTCCATTCTTACTACTCTACAATTAAAAGTGTTTTTTATAATTTCTTCTAGTTTTTGTGTTCCAAGACCATAATCTTTTAAGTCTTCACTTCCACATTTATCACATTTTTGTGGTTTTTTTCTATTATATCCACAATAATGGCAACGAAGCATATCACTAGTTTTATGATAAGTAAGAGAAATATCACAACGTGGACATTTTACAACATTACCACATAATGGACAAGTTAGCATTGAAGAATATCCTCTTCGATTAAGAAGTAAAATTATTTGTTCATCTTTAGCTAAAGTATTTGCTATTTTTTCTTTTAAAAGTGAAGATAAAACATAATTACCTTTTTCTGTTTCTTTTTTCATATCGACTAGTGTTACTAAAGGAAGAGGATTATTATTAGCCCGTTTAGGTAAAGTTAGTAGTTGATAGACATGATTGCCTGCTTTAGCAAAACTTTCTAAAGTTGGAGTGGCACTTCCTAAAATAAGTGGACAATTATGATATTTACTTCTTAATAAGGCAACATCTTTGGCATTATATCGAGGATGATTGTCTTGTTTATAAGAGGTGGAATGTTCTTCATCAATAATTATTACTCCAATATCTAATAAAGGAGCAAAGATGGCACTACGAGCTCCAATTACTATTTTAACTTCTTTTCGCATTATTTTTCGATATTCATCATATTTTTCACTATCACTCAAACCAGAATGTAAAAGAGCAATATTATTACCAAAAAGTGTTAAAAAGCGATCAGTTATTTGAGGAGTTAAACTAATTTCTGGTACTAACATAATAGCAGTTTTTCCTTGATTTATAACTTCTTTAATTATTTCCATGTAAACTTCTGTTTTACCACTTCCGGTTACACCATATAAAAGATAAGTATCACTTTTATTTAAATTTGAAGTTATCGTATCTACTACTTTTTGTTGATCGTTATTTAAAACGACTTTATGATAATTACCACTTGCATGAGCTAAATAACGATAATCTTCTTTTAAACTTAATTTTATTAAGCCATGCTTCAATAAAGTTGTAATACAACTATCAAGGTTATTTATTACTATTTCATCATCTTCGATTAATTTTTCTAATAATTGTTTTTGTTTAGGATATCTACATTTTAAAAGATAGTCTTTAATTTCTTCATTAGATTTAGCTAAAGATATTACTTTAACTTGTTTGATATTGCTTTTATTTTTAATTTTAGCTTTTAAGGCTTTAGGTAACATTACTTGATAAGCTGATATTTTAGAACATAATGTCGTTTTAGCTATTTCTTCTCCTAGCATTAGCATTTCTTCATTTAAAATAGGCTTCTCATCTACTAATTCTAATATTTCTTTTAATTCATATTTACTAGCATAATTATCATAAATTTTTAAAACAAAACCTTCAAGTACTTGTTTTCCAAAACTTACCTTTACTCTAATTCCTACTTGTATCTTATCTTTTAAATGTGATGGTATTAAATAAGTAAAAGTATTATCAATTTTTTTAGAGGGAATTTCTACTAAAACATCAGCATACATGATATCACCTATCTACTTTCTTTAAGTAATATTATTTTATAATATAATAAATTAAATGTCAATATTTTAAATACATTTGTTTGTATTAAAATAATTTATTATAAAAAAAGATACTATATTTAGTATCCTTTATTAAAATATTATTTTAATTTATAACCACAGTAGCCACAGAAATTACCTCCACTACTAGGCTTACCACAATTAGGGCAAAACTTTAAAGTTGCTTCAGTATTATTAGTTTCTTTTAATGATTCTTCAGCATGAGATTCTAAAGTTGATACTTCTTCTTTCTTTTCTTCTTTTTTAAATAATGTTCCAGGTTCTGGTACTTCTCTTTCTTGTTTTTCTTGTTCTTGTGTATTATGAGAGTTATTATTTACTGCTCCCATCAAATTACTAGAGGCATTTGTCGCCATATTCATTCCCATAAATCCCATCATAGAGCCATTTTCATTACTTGAGGCATTTTTTAAAGCTTCAGCACTTGCTGTTGCCATTAATCCTGATTGTAATTTAGAATCAGAGAAAATTGTGGCATCATCAATTTTTGATACTCTTTCCATTGACTCATCAGTCAAATTAATATCTAAAATAGCAATATCACTTATTTTAATACCATATTTTGTAACTAAATCATCTGCTAAAAGATTATTCATCTCATCAGTAATATCACTATTATACATACCAATATCTCCAAATGGTATTTTATGTAAACGCATAACTTTGGTAATAGCTTGCGTTAATTTTTCTACGAATTTACCTTTGAATTGGCTTTCTAAAATATCAGAAAATAATACTGTATCTGAAGCATTAGCTCCAATAACATTAGCAACTAATGTAACTGGATTATCTACTTTAATTGCATATTCTCCAAAGAAGGTAACTTCTAACATTCCATATTTATCATCAGTTATTTTTTTAGGTTGAGGTGAGCCAAATTTATTTCCTAAAATAGCAAGTAAATTTACATAATATACTCTCTGATCATTAGCTGTCTGACCTCCAAAAGTAGTACGACTTCCAATTTTCTTTATTGTATCAATAATACCTTTACCAAAACCACCATAAAAAATACTAGGTTCACTACCACTATCAAATGTATAAGTACCAGCTTCAGCACAAAAATCTAATATTTTTCCATTTTCGACAATCATCATCGCGCTACCTTCAGGTACTACAATTGCACTTCCATTAGAAATGATATTCTCACTAGGATTTTTATTACCACTTCCATGATGAACAGTTCCCCTTTTTACTAAAACATCACTTCCCATACCCTCACAAGTTACATATTCTTTAAATTGATCACCAAGGGCACTTGTTGTTGATTTTACCAATGCTTTAATTAATCCCATCTAAATTCCTCCTCTTTATAATTAAATTGTAGCATATTTTTATCATTTTTTCACTTTAAATTTCACTAATTGACACTAAAATATAATCATAATCTTCTAAATTATAAATTGTATCGCAATATTCACATTTACCAGTTGTATTAACACTAATACTTGCTCCACATCCAGGACATTTTTTGACAATACCACTGGTCTTAACATTTATCTTTTTTAGAAAAGTTAATTCATAATCTCTTAAAATACGTCTTGTATTATCTCCCCTTATTACCTTACCAGTATTATCATCTATAACATAATCCATATATCTAGAAACAATTTTAGTCTTAACTATTTCTTTATCATCATCAATTTGTCTATTTAAAATTATACTATCTTTGACATTTAATTCATCATAAATTTGACTTTCATTATTTTCTTTCAATATCGATACTTTATTTTCTAGGTTGTTATAGACTTCATCAGATACAAAATGTTTAATTGCAGGTAGATCTTTTAACATAACAGCAGTCATAATTTTTACAAAAATATTATCAACTTTTGTCTTAAACATAGCTTCATTAAAATCATCCATTTTTAATTCCTCCCTATTTCATAATACTTTGTCCTACAGTCTTTTTCTTACTTAAGACATAATCACTTGCAACTTTAACCAAAGTACTATCACAATATGGACAAGTTGCTGATGCATTAATATCAACTGAAGCACCACAATTAGGGCATTTTTCGATATTCTTATTATCATCTTTGGCTTTAATAAAGGCAAGTTCATATTCAATTTTAACTTTATTTTTATCTGTACCTCTTACTGTCTTATTATCACTTTCTAAAATAACATAGTCATAACAAGATACACATAGATATACTTGGACTGTAATTACTTTATTTTCTTCTTTGATACCAATTATTTTTACATCTAAAACATCTATATCACTCATAATATTTCTTTGTTTTTTAGCTTTTAAAACCTTAAGTTGACTTGTATACATATTATATAATTCATCGGTGGTTAATTTCCTTATTTTATCATATTCAAAATTACTCCATGCATATTGAATATCTTTATAAATATTAAAAGCTTGTTCTTTAAATTTAGCTATATCAAAATCTTTATCAATAGCTTCAATTTGACTAAAGGAAATATCCTCATATTTATTTGAAGAAGAATAACTTATTGGTTGTTTCATTTTATTTTTAGTAATAGAATAAATAATTATAATAACAGTAATAAGAATTATTAAATCTAAAAAAATCATGCCAATGGAAGCTGAACCACTACCAGAACTATAACTATATCCAGAATCATAACTAGAATCCCAACTACTACTAGAGTCCCAATTACTACCAGAGTCCCAGCTACTACCTGAATCGTAATCATAATCCCAACCAGAATCAGCTTTAGCATTCAACATTATTCCAAAACCTAAAGCAATAATCAATAAAGTAATAATTTTATAACTTTTTTTCATGAACTTCCTCCTCTTTTTTTTAATTTACAACTAAAAAAAGAAGATTATAGCCATTTTGAATTATCAATATCTAAAACAGCTTCTTTTTCATAAAAATTAGTAAACATAATAATCTTCTTTATTACTTTTTTTATTAAACTTTTATCTTCTAAAGATACATCTTCAATTTTAATAACTTTACTTAAACCACTTTTAAATTTATTATCTTGTACATATAAATATAAGCTTTTATCAATTATTTTAATAATCTTTAGTTGTCGATCGTCATTACCATCAGCAGAAAAAATTAATTCTCGATACCAATCAATAAGTTTTGAAGATAAACTATCTCCATATTCGTATTCGTAATTGACAATATAATCATAATGAGGACAACACTGTAATATTTTTGTAACATGTCTAATATCTATAGTTTGAGTTTCAATCATTTAAAATTCTCCCTTCTAGCTACTATTTTACTCTATATTTAGTTTATCACTTTTTGATAATAATGTAAAGTAATTTGTAAAATATATTTTTGAAGTCCTTATTTTATAAGAATTTATTTTACTTTATAAAATAATTTTAAAAGAGCATAAATATTAATAATAGCTAAAAAAGCAAGAAATGTATCTATAATTTTCCAAATCATCGTAGCCTTAATTATCGCACCTAAAAAGATTAAAACTATAACTAAAACTTTAAATAAAAGAATACCTTGGGGTGAAATTTTATTATTTAAAAACTTTAAACTAGCTTCACCATAGTAATAACCTGAAATAATTGTTGTATAGGCAAAAAGAATGGTAAGTAAGCATAATAAATATTTACCAAAATGACCTAAAGTATAATTAAAGGCATATAAAGTTATCTCAATTCCATTTACATCAGTTAGATTTAGAGTATGATAATTACTAATTAAAACAATAAAAGCTGTAATTGTACAAATAATAAAACTTGTAAAATAAATACCTAAAACTTGAGATAATCCTGATTTTTTATAATCACCATCTACTGATGCAGCACTAATTGCTGAAGTTCCTACCCCAGCTTCTGTAGCAAATATTCCTCTTTGAATACCAATAATTAAACTACCTCCCAAAATACTTTTAATATCAAAAGCACAAACAATTATTTTTTTAATAATTATGGGTAATAAAGAAAAATTTACTATTATGATATATAATCCTATTAAAAGATAAATAATCATCATTAAAGGTACAATTTTTGCTGTAATATTAGCTATTTTTTTAAGACCTTTAAAAATAACTAAAAAAGTTAAAATTATTAAAATTATAATGATAAAATAAGGATTTATGTTAAAAGTTGCTACAGTTGATTTTATAATTGTATTAGCTTGAATAGGAATAAAGCCAAAAATATAAGAAATAATTATAAAAAAAGCATATAAGCATGCTAGCAGTTTATCATTTAGGCCATTTTTTATATAATAAGATGGACCTCCAATATAAATATTACCATAATCTTTATTTTGATATAAAACACCAAGAGCGCTTTCAACATAAGTATTTATTGCACAAATTATAGTAACTATCCACATCCAAAAAATACTACCTGCTCCTCCGATATAAATTGCTAAAGAAATTCCAGCTAGTGAACCAACGCCTACTCTAGCTGCTAGGCTAAGTGATAATGATTCAAATAAAGATATCTTATCAGAAGATTTATTATTACCTTTTAACGATTTTAATATTTTATCAAATCTTAATTGAATAAAATTAAATTTTTTACTTAAAAAAATACCACTATAAAACATTAATACTACTTCTAACATCCATACAAAACTATTGACATAAGAAAAAAGATTTTTATTAAAAGCTGAAATAATAACTATAATAAATAAAAAAATAATAGAAAAGGAAAAAATATTATTTTTTTTCATCATTAAATCACCTATTTAATTATAGAAAAAATTATTAGAAAAATACATTAATTTTCTAATATTTAGGTTATAGTTGTGTTTTTTTTTATACTTTTTTCATAAGTTATATTGAATATAAAAAAGGGGTGGATTATATGTGTAATAATGAAAATACAAGTTGTGAAAATTGTATCGCAGATATTCTAAAAGTAATATTATTACTTCAACAAAGTGTTTGTCAAAATGATAGTTGTCTAGAAACTTGCGATCGAGGATTTTTAGGTCAGAGTTGTTCTACTTTCTGTAATACAAGACCAATTGTCTTATATACAAATGCAACAGGAAGTACACCACTTGCCTTACCTATTAGCAAAGATCCAAATGAAACAGTAACATCTAGTGTCTTTCGTTTAGAAAAATTAGATGGTTGCTGTGCTACTTGTCGTGTACTTGCTTTAAATACAGATCCTACAGTTGGTTTTCCATATACAGCAACAAATTCATTTTTCACTATTAACTTAAATTGTGTTTGCTGTTTAAGATGTCTTGATGATACTTATGTTGATGTAATGTAATATAGTAATAAATATAATAAATTTAAAATCTTCTAGATTAGTTTTCTAATTTGAAGATTTTTTCTCTTGTCACAAAGTATTTTTTTTGTTATAATTTACTTGAATGGAGTAGATTAAAATGCAGATGAAAAATGAAAAAGATACTATAAAAGAAATGTTTAATAATGATAATTATATTACTTGGTTAAATACTTTTTTAACAAATGATTATTTAGTTTTTGATAATGAAGAAACACTATTAGAAAAATTAAATAAAGATGATTGTAATAATTTATCAAATTTAAAGCTATTTTTTAAAATAATTGAACAATATGCTATAGATAATTATTTAGTAACTTCATTAAATAATTACCAAAAAAGTTACTATCTAAAATGGCATAATAATTTTTTCCAAATAGGCATAATAACAAGTGATTTTAATAATACTAATACTACTTATATTTCTAAAACAAGTATATCACATGATAAAGATTTTATTGATTATGATGATTTAAAAAAATATATTAAAAAACAAGAAAATATTGACTATGATAAACATCTTAATTATTTAGAAAAATATATTCAAAATTTACTATATTACTATCATATACCAGTTAGTGCTATTCTAGCAACCACTAATAATACTATAAATTATGCTAAAAGAAAGGTCAAATAAAAAGAGAAATCAACTTCTCTTTTTATTTTTTAATTATCTCTTAAAATAGCATTAAATTTTTTAACAACACCATCAATAATTTTATTAAATAAAATATCTACTTCACTATCAGTTAAAGTTCTATTATAATCTTCAAAAGTTAAACTAAAAGCAATTGACTTTTTACCTTTTTCAATATTATCTCCTTTATAGACATCAAAAACCTCTACATTATTAAGAAGTTTTCCTCCTTCTTTTTTTATAACTTTTATAATATCAAGAGCTTCTATATTATCATCGACGATAAAGCTTAAATCTTTAAGTATTACTGGATAACGATTTAAAGGTTTATATTTAATATTACCTACTTTTTTAGCTAATAATTTATCAAGTGATAACTGTCCTACAAAAATATCTTCTTTGCTATAATTAGGATGAACTTTACCAATGTATCCTACTTCTTCATTATCAATTAAAATAATAGAATTTACTTTCGGATGAATTTCACAAGGAAGATTATCACTTATTTTAAAACTATATCTATTTTGATAACCTAAATAGTCTAATAGCAAGCAAACTAAACCTTTTGTTAAATAATAATCTATTTTCATATCTTTATGTTGCCATAGATTACTTACATAACTACCACATAAGATAAATGCTATCTTCGTATCTTCAACTAACTTTTTATCATAAGTATTAGCAATTTCATAAATCATAATATCTTTATTTTTAACGGAAAGATTATAATTAACAATTTTAAATAATGACATTAAAAGATTTTGTCTTATTATCATTTTATCTTTACTCATAGGTTTTAATAATTTAATAGAATCTTCTTGTTTATAGTTAAATAATTTATCTTCTTCTTCACTAATTAAAGTATAAGTTCTAACTTCATTTAATCCTAAACTTTGAAGATAAGAAGAAATTTGTTTTTTAAGTTTTAGTTTAGGAGTATAACTACCACTTTTAATAGAAACAACAGGAAGTGTAGGCTTTATTTCATCATAACCATATACTCTTCCTACCTCTTCAGCAATATCATAAACATTTGGATTTACATCAACTCTTCGATTGGGAATAGTAACTAAATAATTATCATTATTTTTTTCATAAGGAAAACAAAGTCTATCTAGTGATTTAATAATATCTTCATCATTAAGTTTCATACCTAAAATACTATTTATTTTAGCTAAAGTTACATTTACTTTTCTTTCTTCTTTTTTTAAATTATCATATTCATATTTATTTGAAATAATTGTTGCATCAGCATATTTTTCTAATAAATGACAGGCTCTATCTAAAGCTAAATTACAATATTCATAATTTAGACCTTTTTCATAACGAAGAGAAGCTTCACTTCTTAAATCTAGCCTAAGAGATGTATATCTTACATTCATAGGATTAAAAATAGCAGATTCAATTAAGATATTCGAAGTATTTAAATCAACCATTGTATTTAAAGCACCCATAACTCCAGCGATACATACTACTTTATCACCATCAGTAATTACAATATCATCAGGGGTAAGTATTCTTTTATTGTTATCTAGTGTTATTACTTCTTCATTAGCATAAGCCATTCTAACTTTAATATTATTACCTAACTTATCTTTATCAAAGAAATGAAGAGGTTGACCATACTCTAACATAACATAATTAGAAATATCGACAACATTATTAATACTTCTTATACCAACAGCTTCAAGTCTTCTTTTAATAAATTCTGGACTAGGACCTATTTTTACATTTTTAACAATTTTAGCATTATACATAAAACAATTAGGAGTAGCAATTTCTAAATTAAATTTTTCATCTTGAGCAATAATTTCTCTATAAGAAGTATCAGGTAATTTTACTTTTTTATTTAAAGCTGCTGCAACTTCATAAGCAAAAGGAATATGATTATTACAATCAAAACGATTAGGATTTAAATCTAAATTTAAAATCGTATCATCACATCCTAAAAATAAACAAGCATCTTCACCCACTACAGCAGTATCTGGTAAAATATGAATACCTAAAGCCTTTGTAGCTTCATTTTTTTCTTGTAAACCTAATTCAAATAAAGCACAAATCATACCATTAGATTCAACATCTCTAATTATAGATTTTTTAATCTCAAAGTTACCTGGTAAAATAGCTCCCACAGTAGCTACAATTACTTTAATATTTTCTTTTACATTACTAGCACCACAAACAATTTGAACCTTTTCATTACCTAAATCTACTAAACAAATATTTAAATGATCAGATAAAGGGTGTTTTTCTACCTTTAAAACTTTTCCTACTTTTAAATTAGGAATATAATTCGATGAAACATCAAGAACATTTATTCCAATATTAGTAACTTTTTTTGCTAAATCTGCTACATCTTCATTTTTTAAATCAACATAATCTTTAACCCAGTTTAGACTTATCATCTAAATCCCCTCCTTTTTAGCAAACTGTTTAATTGTTCTTAAATCATGTGGCGTATAAAAAGTTCTAATATCTTTAATACCATATTTTAACATTGCAAGACGATCTGCTCCAAAACCAAAAGCAAAACCACTATATAAATTAGAATCATAACCACAATTTTCTAATACTTTATAATGAACAAGACCTGCTCCTCCAACTGTTATATAACCCGTATTCTTACAAATATTACAACCTTTTTTATGACAATTAAAGCAAGTTATATCAAATTCTACTGATGGTTCAGTAAAAGGATAATAAGATGGTCTAAATCTTGTTTCAACATTTTCATTAAATAATTTTTTAGCAATAACATCTAAAGTACCTTTTAAATCAGATAATGATATGTTTTTATCGACAATTAAACCCTCAATTTGCGTAAATTGATGAGAATGAGTAGCATCATCATCATCTCTTCGATAAGTCTTACCAGGACATATCATTCTAATACCTTTCTTTTCTTTATCAGCTAACATAGCCCTAATTTGAACTGGTGAAGTCTGACTTCTTAATAATAACTCTTCATCTTTAATATAAAAAGTATCTTGAGCATCACGGGCAGGATGACCTTTAGGTAAATTAAGAAGTTCAAAATTATATAAATCTTGCTCAATTTCAGGACCATCTAAAACATCATAACCCATTGATATCATAATATCTTCAACTTCGTCAATAATTCTTTCAATAGGACTCTTGCTACCAATATTAATAATACTACCAGGAAGAGTTACATCAATAACATCTTTCTCTAATTTAGCCTTAATAATCTCATCTTCTAATCTTTTCTTATTCTCATCATATTTCTCTTGAAATAAACTCTTAAGCTCATTTACTAACATACCATATTCTTTTTTCTTATCAACTTCAATATCTTTAATTTTAGCATTAGCTTCAGTTATTAAGCCTTTTTTACCTAAAAATTCTACCTTTAAATTATTTAGTTGTTCCAGGCTACT
Organism: uncultured Bacilli bacterium; assembly: GCA_947629035.1. Classification (GTDB taxonomy): domain Bacteria; phylum Bacillota_I; class Bacilli_A; order RF39; family UBA660; genus CANRCE01. The sequence goes on from CANRCE010000011.1 coordinate 12,138, forward strand.
AACATCATTTAATTTTTCATAAATTAAATCCTTAATCTCTTTAATCTTATCCATAACATTTCCTCTTTCTTAAATATTTTCTAATATCATAATTATTTCATCTTTAGTTAATCTTTTCTCATAATCTTCTATTTTCTTAAGATAATCATTATGTTTTAAAGTTAAATCTAAAAGTTGTTCATATACTACCTTATCAATATCATAAATACCATATTTTTTTAAAAATTTAATATTTAATTCAACATCAATCCTATTTTTAATTGCTAAATCTAAAACATAACTATCTTTACAATTAATAATTTTGGTAAACGTTTCATTACTAATATATTTAAGTAAATACTCTAATTTTTCTTTCATAAATCACATCCTAAAATAAAAAGATGATACTAAAAGGACGAATAAAATCCGTGGTACCACCTTTTTTTATAACATACGTTATACACTCTAAACTCGATAACGGGAGAACCGTATAAAACTATTAAGGGTGAATTCATATTATATTTTAAATGTCAGGCTTCCATCATCCCTAACTTGCTAGTTCTTAAAATATTATTAATATTACTACTTCCTTATTCAACATTTTATTTTAGATAGTCATTAAATCATTTTCTTTATCTTTTAACTTATCATCAATAATTTTATTATATTTACTAATTAAATCTTGAACTCTATCCTCGCCCTTTTTTTCATCATCTAAAGGTAATTCTAAATTTTCTAGATCCTTATTAGCATCTTGACGAATATTTCTTAAAGCTATTTTAGCCTCTTCAGCAATTTGCTTAACTTGTTTTACTAATTCACGTCTTCTTTCTTCATTTAATGCCGGTATCACAATAAAAACTACTTCACCATTATTATTAGGCGTAACACCTAAATTAGCTTCAAAAATAGCCTTTTCAATATCTCCTAAAATAGATTTATCAAACGGTTTAATTGATAATTGCCTAGCCTCAGGTACTGAAATATTAGCAAGCTGTTTTAAAGGAGTATCAACACCATAATAAGATACACTAATACCATCCAACATACTAGGATTAGCACGACCTGCTCTTACATTAGTAAATCTATTCTCTAAATTTACAATAGTAGACTTCATCTTCTCCTCAACAGCATTAATTAAACTTTCCATAACTCTCCTCTTTTCTAACAATATTCTATCACACTTTTATTAAAAAAGAAATAATTTTAATAAATTTTAATAAAAAAGAATAAATATTAAATATCTATTCTAAAATTAATATAATATTGAACTACTTCAATAGTTACTGATACAATTAAAGTAAGAATTGTAATTGTACTAAATTTATTATTTTTAGGATAATATGATGTAAACTTATCATTACCAATACTATATCTAAATATTTTTTTATGAATTTAAAATTTATGATGAACTCTCATTAAATAAGTAATTCTTAAACTCGATACAATAACCATAATTATAATAATCATAGGTCAAATATTAGATAATACTTCTATAAAAACATTTTTTAACATCATATATCTAATCTCCTATTCCTATTTAAAATATATCATAAATTACCATCTTTATCAATTAAAAACTTTTATTATAACATACAAAAATAATTAATATTCTGGATTATCCATATAAATACGATATGGATTATTATATGTACCTGAACCAGCACTTACTTTAACTTCAGGTTTTAAATAAAACACAGGTCTAATAAGAGCAGCTTCTTCATTTGAAGTTGATGGGAAATAAGCTCCAGAATGTTCATTTCCAGAAGAATCTGTAATTGTTGTTTTATACTCATCATCAAAAGATCCACTAGGAATTTTAATAGGATACATTTGTACATCTGGAGTTATTGTCGTTTCATAACCAATATATAGCCAATTATAAACTCCCCAATCACGATTCCCAAACCTAGAAGTTGCAGGAAGGGGATAAGAATTAAGACTAATGTTCATATCGCCACCAAAAATTTGGTCAAAATAATTTTGATAATCAAAATATTCAGTACTACAGTTATATTTTTCATAACCATAATCATCATATTCCTTTTTACATATTGCATCTATATTACCATTAGCATATAAAAAATCAGAAAAATACATAAGACCTATTGGAGCTTTAACAGTTGAATTATAGACTGTAGAAGTTTCATAATCCATAGGAATAATAGGTTCTTTAGAATAAAATGTATAACCTCTTTCATTTAAATAAATTATACTTCTTATATCAAGATCAGAAGGCATATCAGCATAAGTAACTGTATTTGCAACAGCTCCTGTTAAATGCCAAGTTGCTTCTTCTTCTATATAAGATCTTTGACAGCCACCAGCATAAGTGGGGTTACATTGATACTTCAGATAAAAACTTGTACAATCATTAGTAGGATAATATCTAGTTGGATCATCTTCATCCAAAGTATTATCAACAGCAGATGACCAATAAATACAATCGCTACCACCCCTAGATACCATCATATCATAATAATAATGATTTAAAATCATATACGAACTTGAAGGAGAAGTAGAGTTAGTACCATCCCAATCATAGGAATAATAACAATCAGAAAAGACATTTTGAAAATTTAAATCAAAGTCTCCTCTATCGTAACTTTCATTATAATCACGATGATGCATTCCAAAATCATATGTACCAAGTGGTATCGCTTTTATTAATTTTACTCTACGTGCTCCATCGTCATCAAATCCATGAGTATCAGTATTAAATATTCCAATTATACGATATAATTCATGATTAAATTCTACCCAATTATTCGGATTTGGTCCAATATAACGAAGATTACTGAATCTATCCATATATACTCCTTCAAAATATTTTCCATTAGATTCATTGTCTACATCAAAATACCAAATATTACGTGCCTGATCAACAACATCTATCAATAGTAAATCTTGAACTGCATATGTATTACCTATATATATTGACACAACTCCAATTATCAATGTTAATATTATACTAAATCCTATTATGACTTTTTTATTCATAAATTATTTTACTCCTCTCTTATTAATATAGTAATATTAACCATATACTTAATTACAATTCCCCGAAGCCACATAGCAAACCGATTGAACTTCAGGCTTCAAATAAAACACCGGTCTAATTCCATAGCGAATTTCATCTTCATACCTATCCTGCATAGTAGAATTATAATAATAATTATGATATTTACTATACTTATATAATGGAACACTTAAACCTGGATTTATTGTCCATTCTTTTCCCTTATAAAGCCAATTATAATGAAATAAACCAGGTGATGAATAATTATAATTACCTTCGTCAGTAGGCAATATTGATGCTAAAACAAAATCTCTAAATTCTAAAATTCCTATTGGATTTTGCCTATAATTTTCATTATAAGGATCATACGGATCATACGGATTAATATAACTATCAAGTAAGCTTAATAGAGAATATTCATCGTATGGATCAAATAATTGATTTAGTCCTTCACCAAAAGAAGAAGTTTCACCCTCATCTATTCCTCCAAAATTCCATGTTACTTCTGTTTCTATAAGGTCTCTATATTCATTTTTAATTCCATAAGCTAATATATTACCACAAGTTGAAATAGGTTGATAATATATATGATTATCATAATCTTGATCAGAAGAAAACCAATTTTCACATGAACCGAATTCAACTGAACTATTACTTCTGTTATAAAAGTATTCGTTTAATAATAAATCTGGAAGCCCATAATATTTATCTGTAATACTCTGAATCTTACTTGAAGTATTTTCATTATAAGCAACAGAAAACAAAATATCATCACTAATTATTTTTAATCTGGGCTTTTGATCAGGGAAATTGACACTTATACCTAAAATTCTATAAACGCTATCATTAAACCAAATTCTATTATCAATTTGATGATTTTCGTATGTTGAATCAATAGAAATAATGCAATCACCATTTGTGTCTACTATGTATCCTTTTCTATCACCATTTATACAATCATCATACATAGATTGAGCAATTGATAATTGAAGCATATTAATTGTACAAGTTGAACTTTCTGTTACATTTCGTACAGTAAATGTATTACCCGTTAAATTAGCACTTCCACTAGTACAACTTACACTTTCTATTTTATAACCATCTGTTGGAGTTATGGTAAATTGACCTGATGTTTCTCCATGTTCTACTGTCATTGATCCTGGTTTTACTGTTGCACTACTTGATGGTGTTACAGTAGTAGATATCGTATATGTTTTTTTCTTAAAATTAACAGTACATGTTCCTCCACTTGTTACATTTGTTATTGTTAATTTATTATCTTTCCATGTTGCTGTTCCTATAGTACAACTTATATTATCTAATTCATATCCTGTATTTGGACTTACAGTGAATGTCACACTTCCCCCATGTTCTACTGATTTTACTGAAGCATCACTTGTTGTATTTGTTACACTTCCGTTTGTGGCTTTTGCTGTTACACTATATATTTTCTTTTTAAAGTATACGGTACAGGTTCTTGGTGATGTTACCCCACTTACGGTTAGAATATTACTTGCCCATTTTGCAGTTCCTGTGGTACATGATACACGATCATACTCATAGCCTGTTGCTGGAGTTACCGTAAAGGTTGTACTTCCATTATTTGCTACTGCTTTAGTACTTTCTCCAGTTATACTTCCACTTCCCTCTGGTGATACTGCTGCTGTTACATCACTTGTCATATTTACGGTACATGTACTTGCTCCTGTTACATTTGATACCGTAAATGATGTTTTTGCATCATTTAAATTTACAGTTCCAACGGTACAAGTTACTCCACTTACTTTATATCCTGTTTTGGTACTTATTGATATGCTTGATGTTGTTTCTCCATGTGTTACTGTTGTTGATGTTGGAGTTATTGTCGCTCCACTTGTTGGTGATTGATTTATTGTTATAGTATATGTTTTCTTTTTAAAACTTACGGTACATGTTGTTTCTGCTGTTACATTTGATACTGTTAATTTGTTTGTCACCGTATCATAAGTCCCAGTCTGACCTCCAGTACAACTTACTCCATTAGTGCTATCATACTCATATCCTGTAGTTAATGAATATGTAAAAGTTGCATTGCTTCCATGAGTTACTGTTTTAGGATTAGTATCACTTGTACTTGTTGTTATGGTTGCTCCTGTTGTCGTAGCTGCTGTTACTTTATATGATTTTAATTCCATCGTTATCGTACAAACTGATGCCCCCGTTACATTATTTGCTGTAAATGTATTTCCTGTTCTATTTACAGTAGCATTAGTACATGTTACATCTTTTACTTGATATCCCTCACTTGGAGTTATTGTAAATGTTGAACTATTAGAACCATGATTTACTGTTGCATTTGTTGGAGATACTGTTGCACTATTTGTTGGAGTTATATTTGTTGAAACGTTATAACTATTAATTGTATATTGGGCATATAATGTCTTATTTTCAGTTGTATCCCATTGTACTGTACTTCCTGATACTTTTGTCCAACCAGCAATAGCACTATTACTAGCAAAACTTCCGTTAGCATTAAGTATTTTTGTACCATTACTTGATGATGTATACCATCCATTAAATGTATATCCTGTTTTAGATGCTGTTGGTACATCTGCTCTTGTTGTTCCTGTATTAGTTGTATATAAATTTGCTATTCCACTTCTTGCATATGCTGTACCTCCACCTGTTCCATTATTATTATTAAATGTTATGGTAGCTGCTGTTAAGGTTATTGTTCGATAACTATTCCATGTTACGGTACTTGATGTTAATTCACCATCAGTAGCATATGCTTGTACTTTATAATATTTTGCTCCATAATGGTCTGTTGCTCCAACTGATAAAGTGGTACTTGTCTGATCACTTCCATATGAATATGTACCACTTGATGTCGTACTACTTCCAAATTTATAATGGACAGTTACTCCATTATCATATGTTACAGATTGACCTGCTGTTAAAGTGGTGCTATCAGAACCATATATCTTTGTTACATCTGTTCCTGTAATACTTGGATTTGGAGAGCTTAATCCTGCTGCTTTTACTGTTATTGTTGCTGCTCCATCTCCTACGGTTAATTTATTATTTGAAAAACTTCCTGCTCCACTTGTTTTAGATAATGATTTACCTGTATAACCATTTTTATTTGCTGCTGTTAAACTTGTTAAATCTACTACTGATCCATATTCATAACTCTTTGTCATTGAACCAGTTCCGATTCCACTCCATCCCGTTAATGACACTGTACTTATTCCGTTTCCTGCTACAACGGTTATAGTATAACTTTTTAATTTCATGTTAACGGTACATGTTGTTTCTGCTGTTACATTTGATACTGTTAATTTGTTTGTCACCGTATCATAAGTCCCAGTCTGACCTCCAGTACAACTTACTCCATTAGTGCTATCATACTCATATCCTGTAGTTAATGAATATGTAAAAGTTGCATTGCTTCCATGAGTTACTGTTTTAGGATTAGTATCACTTGTACTTGTTGTTATGGTTGCTCCTGTTGTCGTAGCTGCTGTTACTTTATATGATTTTAATTCCATCGTTATCGTACAAACTGATGCCCCCGTTACATTATTTGCTGTAAATGTATTTCCTGTTCTATTTACAGTAGCATTAGTACATGTTACATCTTTTACTTGATATCCCTCACTTGGAGTTATTGTAAATGTTGAACTATTAGAACCATGATTTACTGTTGCATTTGTTGGAGATACTGTTGCACTATTTGTTGGAGTTATATTTGTTGAAACGTTATAACTATTAATTGTATATTGGGCATATAATGTCTTATTTTCAGTTGTATCCCATTGTACTGTACTTCCTGATACTTTTGTCCAACCAGCAATAGCACTATTACTAGCAAAACTTCCGTTAGCATTAAGTATTTTTGTACCATTACTTGATGATGTATACCATCCATTAAATGTATATCCTGTTTTAGATGCTGTTGGTACATCTGCTCTTGTTGTTCCTGTATTAGTTGTATATAAATTTGCTATTCCACTTCTTGCATATGCTGTACCTCCACCTGTTCCATTATTATTATTAAATGTTATGGTAGCTGCTGTTAAGGTTATTGTTCGATAACTATTCCATGTTACGGTACTTGATGTTAATTCACCATCAGTAGCATATGCTTGTACTTTATAATATTTTGCTCCATAATGGTCTGTTGCTCCAACTGATAAAGTGGTACTTGTCTGATCACTTCCATATGAATATGTACCACTTGATGTCGTACTACTTCCAAATTTATAATGGACAGTTACTCCATTATCATATGTTACAGATTGACCTGCTGTTAAAGTGGTGCTATCAGAACCATATATCTTTGTTACATCTGTTCCTGTAATACTTGGATTTGGAGAGCTTAATCCTGCTGCTTTTACTGTTATTGTTGCTGCTCCATCTCCTACGGTTAATTTATTATTTGAAAAACTTCCTGCTCCACTTGTTTTAGATAATGATTTACCTGTATAACCATTTTTATTTGCTGCTGTTAAACTTGTTAAATCTACTACTGATCCATATTCATAACTCTTTGTCATTGAACCAGTTCCGGTTCCACTCCATCCCGTTAATGACACTGTACTTATTCCGTTTCCTGCTGTTACTGTTATCGTATAACTTTTCTTTTTAAATTTTACCGTACATGTTCTTGGTGATGTTACCCCACTTACAGATAAAGTATTAGTTGTTGCTGTATATGTTGCACTTCCAACTGTACATGATACGCTATCATATTCATATCCTGTATTTGGTTTTATTGTCCAGTTAGTACTTCCATTATTAGTTACAGTTTTGGTTGCAGTTCCGGTTATACTTCCACCGTCACTTGGTGATACTGCTGCTGTTACATTAATTGTCATATTTACGGTACATGTGCTTGCTCCTGTTACATTTGATACCGTAAATGATGTTTTTTCATTATTTAAATTTACAGTTCCAACGGTACAAGTTACACTACTTACGTTATATCCTGTTTTGGTACTTATTGATATACTTGATGTTGTCTCTCCATGTTTTACTGTTGTTGACGTTGGAGTTATTGTTGCTCCATTTGTTGGTGATTGATTTATTGTTATAGTATATGTTTTCTTTTTAAAGTTTACAGTACATGTTCCTGTTCCTGTTACGTTTTCTATTGTTAGAGTATTACTTGACCATGTTGCTTTTCCTATAGTACAACTTATATTATCTAATTCATATCCTGTAGTTGGTGTTACGGTAAAGGTTACACTTTTTCCATGTTGTACACTTTTTGCAGCTTGATCACTTGTTGCTACTGTTCCATTTGTAACTGCTGCTGTTACTTGATATGTTTTTAATCTCATATTAATAGTACAAGTGGTATCATCTGTTACACTACTTACTGTAACTATATTTCCTTGATGAGTTGCATTTTGTCCATTATCACATACTACTTCATCTATCTCATAACCTGTTGTTGGATCTACAATGAATGTTGCACTTGAACCATGCTCTACTGTTCTTGAATTTACATCTAATGAACCTGCTTCTGATGGATTTAAGCTTGCACTTACAGTATGTGTATTTTGTTTCATGGTTATGGTACAAGTTGTAACGTTTGTTACATTTGCCACAGTTACAGTATTACCTGTATGAGTTGCTGTTTGTCCATTATCGCATGATACATTACTTATTTGATAATTTCCGTTTGGTGTTACAGTAAATGTTGCTGTTCCATTTTGAGGTATTACTTGTTCTGTTGTATTTAATGTTCCTGTATTATCTGGTGTTATATTGGCTTTTACTACAGTATAGGTATCTGTTATTATATGTCTATTATTTCCTAAATTTAAGTTTTCATCGATATTACTTCCTATTCCTAAATTTAGAGTTACATCTTCACTTCCCTTGTTGTAGATAATTACTTTTATGTTTTTATTGGTAGCATCTTCTATTGTTCCTGATGTTTCATCTTCACTTTCACTATATTTAGCTATTATTACATCATCTGTAGTTATTGGTGATATCATCTCATACCATGCTCCATAATGTAATTCACTATTATAATCATTTGTTACATTTAATTCTATTATTTTATATTGACCTTTTGGTATGGTTAATTGTTCATATTCCAGTAGTTTAGCATCTAATGTTATCTTTGTTGATATATTAATATTTGCTAGTGGTACATCTGCTGTAAAAGCTGCATATGTTGAATATAATGCTACTGCTAATAGTCCTACTACGGCTACTGCTAGGATATATGTTTTTTTAAATGATTTTAGCATACTTATCTACCTCTTTCTTTTTTGTCTTATTAAATTGAAAAAAAGCCTACAAATAAAATGTTTAGTTTCCTAAACCTTTATTTTGTAGGCAAAAGCCAACATTAAAAAATGTCTTTTTCCAATTTAAAATCATAAGTTCTTACACTCCTTATATATATTTTATCTACTGTATTAACTATATCATAAATTGATTTATATTGCAATAATTATTGTAATTTTTTTTAGAATATTTTTTTTAATAATTAAAAAAGAAATTAAATAATTTGATTATCTAATTTCTTTTTTCTATGCTTTAATTATAATTTATATATCCTCCTGAAGTATCAATTTTAGTAATTTTTATACTTTCAATTATATTATTCATAACATAAGAAGATTTACATCTAAATTCATCAGGTGTTTGTATTGTTTGATTTGGTTCTTCACCTTTTACTAATTGTAATTTTTTATCTTTTATTCTTATAATTGTATCTTTATTTAAATATAGATAACATTCAAAATCATCTAGTTTAAATGTATATTTGCCCGTTGTTCCTACTTTAAAAGAATGCGAAGAATCTATAGTATTATTAACTGTTAAAGTTTGACTTCTATTCATTTCTAAAACATTTCTTAAACTATCACTTAATTTTTCTAATCTACTTTTTCTTGATACAAAAACTGATAATAATGAAATCATAACTAATATAAATAGAATAAGTATTCCATATATAATTGTTGTAATTGCAAAGCCTTTATTATCTAATTTCATAACTCCTCCATTAATAGGTAATAACTTTTTTATCTGTATTTTTTAATAAATCTTCTTTGTCTTCTGGTATTACTATGGTATTTATATTACCATCAGATATATATTTTTTATTTTCTAAAATCCGAAAATTCATTTCAATATCAAAATCTTTACCATTATTATCATATGCTCTACATCTTTTTAAAAATGTTGGATCAAAATTCTTACTAAAGGGACTTTCTTCAGCTTCCCAACCTACTCTTAAAGCTGCTTTAGTTTTATATGTTTTATTATTGTAGGTTGTATTTAGTACATATTCAAAATTACTATGAGTTTTATTATAAGGACTTCCAAATGGTAGGGCTATAATATTTATATATTTACCTGGTATTATTTTTTCTAATTCATCATAGACATAGGCTATTTCTTTTTGAACTTGTTCTTTACTAGATGTTTTTATATCTAAATGATTTTCTGTATGATTTCCTACATCATAACCATTTTCTATTAACCATTTTAATATTTTTTCATTATATTCTGGTTGTTCAAATATACCACCATTTACAAAGAATGTTGCTGTAACATTCATATCAGGATGTTTCTTTTTAAAAGCTTCTAAAATACCTACTGCACTATTTTCATCAATAATAATATTTCCATTACTATCTAATCCCGTTACTTTAATATTATTAGCATTTCCATCATCAAATGTTATAATAATAGGACTATAGCCATAAGCTACATCAATTTTTCCATTAACATAATCCTCTAATCTTATCATTCGATAACCTTTTTCATAATAAAATTCTAAATCTTCTCTAAAAGCTTCTGGTGTTCTAGTATAGCCATCTTTATCGACATTACCTCCAACTGTACCAGTATCAGTTGTTCTTTTCTCTCTTATTCCATGATACATCATAATAGGAACTGTTCCTAATTCATTTATTTTATCTTCTTTTAGTTGTTCTTTATTAAGTTTACCTAACGATACGACAATATCAATAGTGCTAATTTCTTCTAGTTTAGTATTTTCTTTAACATTTTGTGATATTACTTTATCTTTTACTACTTCATCACTATATTCATAGGTTATATTTAACTTTAAATCATTATCATTGGCATATTCTTTAGCTGATGATATATCTTCATTTACTAAATTAATCATTAATTTTTCTTTAATTTTATTATCTTTTTTAAATAATAATATAATACCTATAATTATTAAAATAATAACTATAATTAATGCTATAATTCTTTTTACTTTTAATTTCCTTTTTTTCTTGTTCATATAAACCACACATTCCTTTCACTTCGTTCAAGGCACACATAGTCATGAAAATAATTATTTTTCAGACTATACCTCACTTCTTATACTATTATTTTCTAATAAAAATATTTTATAACTTGTTTATCTATTTTATTACATTCTTATTATAACATTTCCCAAGATAAAAGTAAATTAAAAAAACAAACTACATCAAAAATAGTTTGTTATGTTAAATTTTATTACTATATATTATAATCTTTTATTTTATCCATAAAATATTCTTCATCCCAAATAGGAATTTCTAGTTTTTTAGCTTTATCATATTTACTACCAGGATTTTCTCCTACGATAACAACACTTGTTTTATTACTTACAGAATTACTTACTTTTCCTCCTAAATTTTCAATTAGTTCACTAGCTTTATCTCTTGTTATCATATTTAATGTTCCTGTTAAGACAAATGTTTTGTTAGCAAAATCTTCATCAATTCTTATATTAGTATTTATATATTCCATATTTACATTTACTTCTTTTAATCTATCGATAAGATATAGATTATTTTCATTTTTAAAATAATTTTCGATATTTAAGGCAATTATCGGTCCAATATCTTTTATTTCTTCTAATTCATGAGCAGGAGCTATCATAAGGTTATCAAGATTTTTGTATACTCTTGATAAAATTTTTGCTGTCTTTAGTCCAACTTGTCTAATACCAAGACCAAATAATAATCTTTCTAGAGAATTATCTTTACTTTTATTTATACTAGCAATTAAATTTTCAAAAGTTTTATTACCATAGCCTTCCATGGCAATAATATCTTCTTTATAATTTTCTAAATGATAAATATCAGAGATATTTTTTAATAGTTTAGCATTATATAAATCTTCGATAATGTTTTCTCCTAAACCTTCTATATTCATGGCATCTCTACTTGCAAAATGAATAATACTTTCCATACTTCTAGCATCACAATTATCATTAGGACAAAAATAATCAGCTTTTATCATATCTTTTTCTAATCTACTACCACAAATAGGACAATTAGAAATCATTACAAAATCTTTTTCTAATCCCGTTCTTCTTTCAATAACAGGTCTTACTACTTCAGGAATTACATCTCCTGCTTTTCTTATAACAACCATATCATTTATTTTAATATTTTTAGAAATAACGTTATCTTCATTATGTAATGTAGCTCTTGATATTGTTGAGCCAGCTACTCTAACTGGTTCTAATATCGCATTGGGGGTTATTTTTCCTGTTCTTCCTACGGTAAAGATAATATCAATAAGTCTAGTAATAACTTCTTGAGCTGGAAATTTATAGGCTGTTGCCCATCTTGGTACTTTAACAGTATAACCTAATTTATTTTGAGTAGCTATATCATTTACTTTTATGACAATACCATCAATTTCATAGGCTAATGATGGTCTTCTTTGCGTCCATTCATTTATAAATTTTAAAATACCATCAATATTTTTAACAAGTCTTGCTTCATTATTAGTATTAAAACCTAATTCTTTCATAAAAGTTAAAGCTTCATAATGAGTTTTAATACCATAATCAAGAGGATTTGGTAAATGATAAATAAAACAATCTAAATTACGACTTTCCGTTATTTTAGCATCTAAATTACGAACAGAACCTGCTGCTGCATTTCTTGGATTTTGAAATAGTGGTTCACCAGTTTTAGCTCTTTTCTCATTTAATTCATTGAAGCTTTTTTTACTCATATATATTTCACCACGAACTTCAATATCTATTGGTTTATTTAAAATTAATGGTATTGATTTAATTGTTCTTACATTATTTGTAATATCTTCACCAACTGTTCCATCTCCTCTAGTTGCTCCTTTTACTAATATTCCATTTTCATATGTAAGTGCTACTCCAAGACCATCAATTTTAAGTTCACAAACATATTCTAAATTATTATCAAAATTAATTCTATCATCAAAAGCTCTTATTTCTTCTTCATTAAAAACATTTCCTAAACTTAACATAGGTATTTTATGTGTAACTTTATCAAATTTATCTAACACTTTACTTCCTACTTTAGTTGTCGGAGAATCAGATGTCTTATATTGAGGATATCTATCTTCTAAACTAATTAATTCTTGAACATAACGATCATATTCTTGATCTGTTAAACTAGGATTATCTTGTAAATAATATTCAACATTAGCTTTATTAATAATTTTTTTTAATTCTATTATTCGCTTTTCAATATTCATATAGTTGCTCCTATTCTTATTTCCAATATAATTATAATATATTTAAATAAAAAAATCTATAATTTAGATTATAGAAATTCTTTTATTTTACATCATACTAATATTTTATTATTTAACTATAAAAGTAAATTAATTATTTTTATAAAAAGAATTAACTTTTTTTCAACTTAATTTTCATCTATTAATGGTAACAATTTCAAAGGTACACCAACTTGTTTAGAAATTAGTTTTATCGTAATGTTATTTAACTGATAACCGTTTGTTTTTTATCTATGTTTATTTATTATAATTAATTCATTAACAATCCTTATTCATCGTCTTTAGTAGAATATAATACAGTTGATTTTCCAAGCCTTTTACTTAATACTTCGTAAAAATCACTCAAAGCAGCTAATTTATCACCTAATATAATTTTAAAGTAATTACACCCAAGTCTATTGACAAATGGGTGCAATTACTTAATTTTTTAGATATTGTCAAATACTATACCTATTTCTTTACAAATACTTAAAACTTTCTCATTTATTTCAAATAATTAAGTAGTATTATTGTTTTCAACCTTTTGGAGAACTATATTTTTATAAAAAAAATTAACTTTTTTTCAAGTTAATTCTTTATATCTTATTTCATTATTTCTAAAAAACCTGGTAATATTTCTTTTAATTTATCTTTACCTGTTATTTCATCTATAAAGATCTTATCATTTTCTTTTCTAGCTGTTACTATTTTATAGTTATCTTTTATATCTGTTTTAGTTTCATTTACTTCAACAATATAGTAATAGTTTTCATTATTTTTTTCATAATTAGCTAATACTAAATATTCTTCATCGTTACCTAATGTTATAATTTTATTTATTTCTAACATAAATTATGCCTCCTTACTAGAATTAACATCAACAACATTAATTGCAGATTTTGGCTTACCATCAGGTTGTCCAACAATACTATAGTCTTGTCCAAAACTAAATGGTGGACCAATTGGAGCCATATTAATATTTAAATCTGTTGCATTGTTACTAGGGGTAAAAGCAAAATCTTCCTTTTTTAATGATGAATTTTCATTTCCAGTTGGAATAGATGTATTATTTGTATTTAAAGTTCCAGGAAAATTTAGATTATTTAATTCTTTAGGATTAGTTAAATTTTCTTGTAATCCTGCTAAATCAATATTTAATTCTTTTGGTATCCAAAAGGCTTTATCATTTTGTTTAATATCGTTATTAAGCAAAATAGATGATGTTTCTTTTGGTATTGGATTAGTTTTTAAAGGTATGTTTTGAGGTTTTAAATCTGATGTAATATTATTATTTATTGGTAATTGTTCCTCTTTTTTATCATCGTCTTTTATAGGTTTTGCTAAATCAAATTCTATTTTAGGTTCTTTACTTTCTTCTTTAACCTCTTCTTTTGTTTGAGGTTTAACAGGTACTTCTTCTTTTTTATCTTTATCGGCATTTAAAATTCGATTTACTTTACTAATTACTGCTTGAGCTTTTAGAGTAGCTAGTGATATACTCATTGTTGGAGGAACATCTATTACTTGTTTTATTTCATTATCAGCATATTTTACTTCTTCTTTAACTTCAGAAGAATTATCAGTGATAGTATCTTCAATTTCAATTGGAGTTAATACTGGAATTTGACTTGAATCTATATCTTCTTTTAATGAAACTTCGTCTTTATCACTAATAGATGTTGTAACTTTATAATCTGGTTCAATTTCTTCTTCATCATAAGTATCTATTAAATTAAATTCTTTTAATAAAGATAAAATTTCAACACGATTATTTAAACTTTCAAGTTTTACTAAATTGTTTTCTTTATACTTAATTCTTTCATTATAACGATTGATATTTTCCAATACTTCTTTTTCAGCTTGAATATATTTACTTTGTTCTTCTAATAATTTAGTAAGTGAAGTAAAAATATCATGATCATCAATTCTTAATTGTTTTCTTAAGTCTTTTCTTTCTTCTAAAATCTTTTTAATTGATTCTCTTTTAAGAGAATTATTAGGATAAGTTAATTGGATATCTAAAATTAATTTATATATTGATAAAATAAATTGTTGTTCTTTATAATTATAATAGTTTAATTCAGCATCTCTTACAAATCCTTTATATTCCAAAGCTGAATCAGCATTAGCTCCTGCTTTTTCTAAATCTTTTACGCATTTAGTTGTAACTTCTTTAGTATTATATGTTTCTTCAACTCTATCTGCTATTTTATCTAACTCACTATCAATTTCAGAAATAGATAAATCTACATATTGCTTATCTTTTATAGCATTTTTAAATGCATCTAATAATTCACTTTCTAATCGCTCATTTTTTTCTTCATGAATTTTTTTCATGTCTTCTTCACGAGCTAAATCTCTAGTTAAATCAATAAGTTCTTTTTTTGTAGCCTCAATTTCTTTTTGACTATTTAAGTATTCTTTAATATTATCTAATCGCATTTCATACTTGGAAACTTCTTCTTTTGATGGTAAGGCTTTTAAGTCTTCAGTAAGGGATAGACCCGTTACATTTTCAAAGTCTTTTACTAGTTCATCACGAAGAGATAATCTTTTCTTAATTAAATTAATTATTTCTTCTAATCGTTTTTGTTCTTCTTCTAAAGTAATTGCTGTATAAATATATTCTTCAAACTTTTTTTCATAAGAGGCTTGATCAATATCATCTAATTGTTTTGCAGCTTTACGAAATTCTTTTAATGATTCATCCATATCACTAGATGCTTTAATATAAATATTCATTCGTAAAACTTTATATAAATTTTCAATAGCTTTTTTATTATTTATATCCATTTTCATCACCTTCTCTCCTATTAATTACTCATAAAATCTGGAAAGATGATATCTTCTGTTTTTATAGTATCTTGATCATCTTTTTCTATTTTTTCTTCTTGTTTGGAAATTGAATTATTATTTTCAATTATAGGGATACCATTAACCATTTTTATGTCATTAACTTCTTCATTATTTTCTACATTATCATTTGGAAAAATATCTTCATTATCCTCTTTTAAAGATAATATTTCATCATTTTCTTCTTTTAAATCAGGTAATTCAATCTTTGAAGGTGGAGTTACCAGTTTAACTTCTTTTTCTTGCTTTTCTAAATCAAAATCTGGTAATTCTTCTTTTAATACTGATTTTTTTTGTTGTTCTAACAACATTTTACTTGTTGCTTCTTGAGCTTTTCTTCTTTCTTCTTCTACTAATTTTTGTCTTCTTAATCTTTCTTCTTGTAATTTCTTTTCTTCAATTAGTCTTCGTTGTCCTTCTTCATATTCTCTTTTTCTTTGTTCCATTAAAAGTTTTTCATTATATTTCTTTTCTATTTCTAATAAATCTTCTAATACATCTTTAAATTCTTTAGATTCATTTTCATCTAAAATTTTTTGTAATATTTTATTTTTATTTTCTTTTTCTTCAGTTAAACTACGATAAGTATTTAAGTCTTGTCCACTTATTTTAATTGTATTATATTGTTTATTTAATTCATCTTTTACTAATGAATAAAGTTTACTTGAGGTAATTTCTTTTAGAATATCGTTAATTTCCTCTCTTTTAGTAAGTAATTCATCATAGTCATCAACTACACGATCATATATTTCAATTAATCTTAAAGTTAATTTAGCTTCTTTGGCTTTCTCAAAATCTAAAGTTATCGAAGATAATAAGTTATCACATTCAACAATCATATCTTCATTGCCTTTATTTTTAGCATATTTTAAGTTATCACTGGCAATTTTTTTAGCATAATCTAATCTATTATATTCATCTTCGATTGTATCTTTATTTTTTACTAAATCATATAATTCTAATTTATCAAAAGTAGTATGTAATAATACTTTCATTTTATTTTCTAGAGAATTATTTACATTAGTATTAGTTTTAATTTTCATATTAGCATCATTAATTCTAATATCTAAAGATTTAATATCTTCTTCTAAATTTTGTTTTTGTTTCATATTAGCTTGATATTTTTCTATTATTTGTAATCTTTTCTTATAATCTTCTAGTTTATCTTCACCAATAAAAGTAGTAAGTTCTACAAGACTACCCGTAATATCTTCATGTCTTTTCTTTCTTTGTTTATAATAATCTTTTTGTTTTTCAATTAAATCAATAACATCATTTAATCTTTTCTTTTCTTCCTCTAAAGTATTAATTTCTCTTCCCACGATAAAAACATAAGCTTGCTCATACTCACTATTTACAGCAAGTAATATTTTTTCTTCTAGCTTATCTAATTCATCATATATTTTCTCTTTTTCCGTTGGTTCTTGAATAATTTTTAAGCTACTTAAAAACATATCATATTTTTTTAATAATTGTATAATTTCACTACTAGTATAACTTAACATCCAACCACCTCTTATTATAATTATATAATTAAATAAAAAAATAGTCAACAACTTTAAATAAAATCTTTGTTAATTGACAAAATAAAAGACATAAGAATTATCTTACGTCTTAAATCTTATCTCTTACTAAATTGTGGTGCTCTTCTAGCGCCTTTTAATCCATATTTCTTTCTTTCTTTAACACGTGGATCTCTTGTAATAAATCCGTGAGCTTTTAAGATTTTACGATATGAATCTTCATTCTTTTCATTTGCAATATCATATTCTAATAAAGCACGAGTAATACCTAAACGAATTGCTCCAGTTTGTCCTGAAAAACCTCCACCTGTTACATTAACATTAACATCAAAAGTATTTAAGTTATTAGTTACTTCTAAAGGTTGTTTTAAATCCATAACTAAAACTTCAAATGGCATATATTCATTAACATCAACACCATTAACAGTAATTTTTCCTGTTCCAGGTATTAAAGTTACACGAGCAATAGCACCTTTTCTACGACCAGTTCCAATATATTTTTTGATTTCTTTAGCCATTATTATTTCCTCCCTACTTCAATTTTTTTAGGTTTTTGTGCTATATGTGGATGTTCTTCGCCTTCATAGACAAATAATTTCTTATACATAGCTCTTCCTAATCTGTTTTTAGGTAACATACCCTTAATTGCAGTTTCTACCATCTCAACAGGATATTTTTCTTTCATTACTCTAGCAGTTCTTTCTCTTAAACCACCAACATAACGACTATGATTATAATATACTTTCTTATCTAATTTGTTTCCAGTTAATAAAACATCCTTGGCATTAATAATAATTATATAATCACCACAATCAACATGAGGAGTATAAGTAGCCTTATGCTTTCCTCTTAACATTGATGCAGCAAGTGATGCTACTCTTCCTAAAGGAATATCTTTAGCATCGATAACATACCAGTTTCTTTCAACTGTTTCTTTACTTTGCATAAATGTACTCATTTATTTTTTCTCCTTTTTTTATATTTTTTATCTTTTTATCCTATAACTTTCCCAAGGTCATAGAAGAAAAGAACAATGTACCGTATATAATATTAATATAAATTTATCATTTTGTCAAGTTTAACCAAAATAAAAAATTAGTATTTTTTGCAATACTAATTTATAATATTA
>CANRCE010000012.1 GCA_947629035.1 uncultured Bacilli bacterium
AATCTGACCATATATTTTAACATATTATTAAAACATTTCCTAAAATAGGGGGTCACTATGTATTATAAAATTTCATTATTTTTTGCAAAAGGTATTGACAAGTTCAAATAAAAAATATACAATAATCAACTGAAATGGGGGAATGATTATGTTAAATTGTTGCAGTAAATCCGAAATTTTAGTTATTGAAAATGGTATAAAGAAATGGTTGCTTATGACAGCATAGTTGTTTTGGCGACCATTTTTTTGTTATAGTTAGGGGGAAAAATAATGAGTGAATTTATAATTACATACACACCGTGTTTCAGAAAAAATATGATAAAGGAATTGTTAGAAATTGATAGTAATATTAAAATAAAAGATGTATTTTCTAGTGGAATATTATCTATAAGCACTAATCTAGATACTTATGATTTTATTAATCATTTACTTCAAAAATCTCCAATTTTTATAAAACATATTATGCCGATTTTTTTAAAAGGTAAAATAACGGGAAATTTATTTGAAGATAGAATTAGAATATTGGAGCAAATGGAGAAGATAGCAATGCTAAATGGTTGTGATCCATTTTCAGTACAGTGTCGCATTGTAAATGGAGGAAGTAATGGATTAGGTTATTCTTCGAAAGATATGGAGGTCTTTCTTGGAACATATTATGAGGGATTAGGAAATATTCCTGTGTTTTCAGATTCTTCTTTGAAAAATGATAATGTGAAAATTTTATCAGTTCTTATTAATAAAAATGATTATTATTTGGGATTTTCTACTAGTACCGAAAATTTGAATTTTAGTTGTGATGAATATAGGATTTTTTCAAGGAATGGTAGAGAAATATCAAGAGCTGAGAATAAATTGAAAGAGGCCTTATCAAAATTTAATATTAGATTAAATGGTGCTGGCTGTGCATTAGATATTGGTGCTGCTCCTGGAGGATGGACAAAAGTATTAGCAGATTATGGTTATTATGTTGTTGCAGTTGATCCAGGCAGATTAAAGCCAGAACTGTATAATAACCCAAAAATTAAACATTATCAATGTAGAATAGAAGATTTGCAATTTGAAAATTATTTTGATATAATAGTAAATGATATGAATGTAGATCCTCAAACTACTGCTAGAATAATGAATACACTATCTTGTATTTTAAAAGATAATGGCTTGGCTATCGTTACTTTAAAATTGCCTGATAAAGTAGAAGAAGATATTAAAGAATCAACTGAAATATTAAATGAAAATTACGATATTGTTACAATAAAAAGTTTATTTCATAATAGACAAGAAGTTACTTCGCTATTAAAGAAAAAGCCTTTACAGAGGTGTAAAACTCGTAAGCAGACATTGTTATAGGAGGAGGAACATATATTTATGAAATTTTCTAATTACAATATTTTGAAAAATTATGATAATAGATATTATATTATAAATACATTTCATTCTACTTTTTTAGAAATATCAGAGGAAGAATATAATTTATTACTTAATAATAATTTTATTGATTTATCTTCTTCACTAAAAAGTAAATTGCAAAATTTTGGTATGTTAATTGATGAAACAACTGATGAATTACAACAACTTAAAACAAGGTATTTTGAAGAACAACTAAGAAAGGATCATTTGACTATTACCATAGCACCTTCATTGAGATGTAATTTTGCTTGTAGTTATTGTTATGAAAATAGGTACGGTAAAATTATTTCTGAAGAAGATCAATCTAAAATTTTGGCTTTTATAGAAAAACAATTAAATCTTGGCTATAAATCTTTTGATTTAATTTGGTTTGGAGGTGAGCCATTATTAACATTTGATATTATAAAAAATATGAGTAATAAAATTATACCATTATGTGATAAACTAAATGTTGATTATAATGCCTACATGACTACAAATGGGTATTTACTTACAGAAAACATAATAAAACAATTAAAAAAACTCAAAATAAATCAATTGTTTATTACATTAGATGGTCTCGCATCAGTTCATGATATGCGTAGATGTCAAATAGATGGAAGTGGAACTTTTAATAGAATTGTAAGTAATATAATTCTTGCGAAGAAAAACGATATTGATGTTGTTATAAGAATGAACATCGATAAAAACAATGAGAAAGATATAGAAAATTTACGAAATTTTGTTACAAATAATTTAAAATTGCCTGTGTATTTAGGGCTTGTTAGACAATATACTGATTCTTGTTGTGGTGATGAAAGCATATATTTTACAAAAAAAGAATATGCAGAAATTTTAAATGATTTTTATAAAGCCCAAGAAAATGATGGAATTGTTAACAATAATTTTCCTAGACAACTCCCTATATATTGTAGAGCATGTAAAGTTGGAACGTTTGTTATTGATTCTGATTTAAATGTTTTTAAATGCGAAAATAATATTGGAAGATCTGAAAAAAGAATATCAACAGTAGAAGATTATCCATTTAACAACGAAATTAATAACTCTCAAAATAAGGAATTTTATGACTGGAATCCTTTTGAATATAGTCAATGTTGTGACTGTAAAATCATGCCAATTTGTATGGGTGGATGCCCTTATATTGGAATTAGAGATAGTATTCCAGAATGTGAAATATATAAATATAATTTTGATAATGTTGTAAAAAAATATGTTTTAAGCCGTTATTCAAAATCTAATAATTAGATTTTTGAATATAAATTTAGTATAGGAGGGATGTTATGAATACTGGTACAGTTGGATTAGCAATGGCAAATGTTAAAAGTAATACAAAAAATACTAAAGCATTAAAAAAAGTTGCTATGGCAGTATGTTGTCAAAACCAATACTAAAAGCGATAAACAACATTATATTATAATGTTGTTTATCTAATTTTGAAAGGAAAAAGTGATATTATTGAATCAAAGAATATATATCGATATTAATTGTGAAGTTGGCAAAAGACCTGATATTATTAATCAAAATATTCCATATAGTTTTCATGACTTCTTAACAAATCATAATAATTTGGGTATAGATTTGAGTTTAGCAACTTCCTCTAAATCTGCACCATATTCAATAGTGGCAGGTAATAATGAAATAATTGATTATTCTTCTAAAAGTAATAGATTGTTGCCAATTGCTACTTTGTATCCAGGCTTTGAATATGACATAAAAGATTACCATAGTTATTTAAGCGAATTAATTTCTAAAAGAATTTGTGGAATAAAATTGGATATGAAAAAATTATTTATATTTAATAGTAACTTATTTTCTGTTGTATTTAAATTTGCACAAAATTTTAAGTTACCAATATTGGTTAATTGGGATGATATAGAAGATAAAGAAAAATTTTTTAATATTATTAAAGAATATTCAGACTTAAATGTAATTGTTCTGAATGTAAATTGGTCTTTTAGAAAATATATATTTAATTATATGGAACATAACAAAAACATTTATATTGGTGTTAACGGATTTATATATCAAAATGTAATCGAGGATGTTTGTAAAAATTTCACATCTAAACGACTATTATTTGCAACGGGATATCCTTTCTTTGATATTGGTTCTGCTAAAGCAATGGTAGAATATGCTGATATTACCAATGAAGAAAAGGATGATATTGCTTATAAAAATGCTGTATCTTTATTTAACATAGGAAAAATAACAAAAATGAATTATGATTTATCAAATGATAAATTAGCGTTAATGGTTGATAATGGAGTAAATCTGAAAGATAATTTAAATTTTTCTATAATAGATGCTCATACACACTTTGTTAGTGATGAAGCAAAAAGTGCTGATTGGATAGGTGGTAGGTCAACTTTGGAAAGTCTATTAAAATCTTGTGATAGAATAGGTATATCTGGGATTTTTACTTCTCCTATGGATGGCTTACTATTTGATGGGTTAACAGGAAATAATGTTTTAGAAAAGGCGATAAAAAGTAGTGATTTTCCAATTAATGGCTATGTCACTGCTAATCCGTTCTATAAAGAAGATATAGAATTAGCATTAAAAAAACTCTGTGATCCTAGATACGTTGGTTTAAAATTATATCCTTCTAAAAATCATTATCCATACGATGGGAAACTTTACGAGCCACTTTTTAAAAAGTTAATTGAAATAAACAAATATTTTTTACTACATGGAACTATTGATGAAGCAAAAAGATTACTAAATAAATATGAAGATTTAAAAGTCCTTTTAGCTCATTCGACGCAATCGTATTGTTATATGGATGATGTTATAGAATTATTAAATAGATATCCAAAGCTTTATATAGATATTTGTAATAGATATATTACAAATGGTGCAATAGAGTATTTAGTTAAAAATGGTAATCCCAATCGTATTGTATTTGGAAGTGATTGCTCATTACTATCTCAAACAGCTCATGTTGGTTGGGTAGCATATTCAAACATATCATATTCCGATAAAGAAAAAATATTCTCTAAAAATATAAAAACATTGGTTAAAAGGTGATATTGTGAAAAAAGATAAATATTTAAAAATACCTCATAATTGCTATTTGATTTTAACATCAAAATGTAATATGAGATGTAGGCATTGTTATGGTGATTATGGAAATCAAGTCCCAACACGTGAATTGACAGGTAACGAATGGATAAAAATTATTGAAGATTTGTCTAAAAATGGTATTTTTTTCGTTAATATATCTGGTGGAGAGCCTACCGTTCATCCTGACTTTATAAAAATAATAAATTCACTTGTTAATAATGAAATATATTTTATGTTAACTACTAATGGTGTATTTAATGATAATGTGTTAAATGCTATTATTAATGCAAAAGAGTATATTTTAGGTGTACAAATAAGTTTAGATGGTGCTGATTGGGAAACACACGGATATTTAAGAAGAGATATTAATGGAAAAATGAAAAAATCAATTTTTGATAAAACTATATATACTATTGAACAGTTAATAAAAAATAAAATAAGAGTTTCATTAGCAACTTGTCTTCATAAAGAAAATATTGAAAAGATTGATGATTTGAAAAGACTTGTTATAAATTTATCTCCTAACAATTGGTCTATATCTACTATTTCTATTTCTGGGAGGGCAAAAGATAATTTATCCTTATATGTATCTGAAAGAAAACACTCAATTGAATATTGGGATAAATTAAAAAAAGAATGCTTAGATAACAATATTACGGTAGAGTTTATAGATATGCCGAGCCTTGTAAAGGATAAATCATCATCTAAAATATATTATGAGTGTCCTGCCTCAAAATGGTTTTGTGAAATAAATTCTGATGGTATAACTACGCCATGTCCACTAGCTAGAGTTAATTCTCCAAAAGATAAGATAATTTGGGACAATATAAAGGAAAAAAGTATTGAAGAAATTTGGAATGGAACACCTTTTAATGCGTTTAGAAAATATCAACAAACAGGATGTAGTGGTTGTAATGTTAAAGACAAATGCGATAGATGCCCTCCACAAAGTATTCAGTGGTTTAATGACCCATTAATGCCACCACCATATTGCATTGAAAATGGTAAAAATTTAGAACTAGACGATTTAGAAAATCTTCAAAGAAAATTAGAACAAGCAAAAATTGAGAATAATAGACAAGATTACAGTATAATGGAGTGATAAGATGATATATTTAAAAAAATATGTAAAATATAGAAAAGAAGATGATTACTTGTTAATATGTGATTGTTCAAATTTGCAAAATTATGAATTACCATTATTTACTTTTCCATTGTTTGAAGCCTTAAAAGATGGCTATGATAGTAATAATCCATTAAATATTGAAATGGAAAATGATATAATAGATGATCTTGTTTCATTAAATTTAATTGATACCGTTCCAAATTCTAATAATGGTTTTTATACAGATAAGTGGATTAATTTAGGCTATGATGAAAATGAATTTTTTAAATAAAAAAGATAGGATGTGAACTTATGAATAATATTAAAATTGTTAAAAATAAAAAAGAATTAAAATCTTTATTTAATTTTTTTGCTTCTACATTTTATGATGATGCAATAGAGTTTAACGAGCATTATTATACTATGGGTGAGCGTTATGAAGAAATGTTAAAACAATTTGAAATTGATAATAATTTTATTTTTTATATAGAAGAAAACGGCAAAATAATTGGTGGTATTACAGCAAAAAATATGGATCTTGAATCAAAGAAAATAACATTAAGTATAATAGCAATATCAAAAAATTGTAGAAGAAAAGGTTATGCAAAAGAACTTGTAGATCATTTTGAAAAATTATGTAATGAAAAGGGGATAAAAAATATTGAACTTGGTGCTAGATTTAGGGCATGTAGTTTATATGAGAAATTAAATTATAAACCTTCATTAATGGTACAAGTCTTTGATTTTAGCACTATTGATGATATAAAAAATAGCAATAGTTTAAATTTAAAGATAAAATCAGAATGGCAAGGGGAAACTTATGGATTTATTTTATTTGAAGTTGATAAAGTTTCTGAAAAATATATCAAGATATTTGAAAGTAATGTAAAAACTGCACACGCACAATATATTTTTGAAAAAGAATTATAATATAAAATAAAAATCCTAAATATTAATATAGGGAAAGTCAGGAGTATGATTAATTACAATTTAATTAAATGAGCCAGAATAAAGGCTCTTTTCTTATGATTTTTTTATACAAAAAAAAGACTATTCAAAAAAATAAAAATATTATTATTAGCTTTTTTGATTCAGTCTATAATTTGTACAAGAAAAAGTTATTTGAATAATTCAATTAAATGCTTTCTTTTTAAATAATTATCAAAGATATTTTCGTATATAGAATCATACAATGTTATTATACCATTTTTACAATTAAGAATATCTTTGGAACTTTTAGTTTTAGATTTCATTTTGATAGAATAATCAATACTGTCGAATAAATACACTAATTGAAAATTACTATCATAACAAAAAACTAAATTTGATAATAATTGCTCAATTTTTTTTATCTCATCATAACTATAATCTTTAATATCTTTTAATTCTATATTAATATCATTTAATATATCTTTTACAGTAGAAATATATTTTCCGTTTTTGATAAAATTACTTATATATATTTTCGATATAGATTTTTCAAAATATTGTATATTATCATTATCACCAATATCTTTTTTAGATAATAGGTATTTTTCACATTCCTGTATGTTAGCAGATAATATAAGTTCTAGTGTAACACCTGTTAATTCATTTATTTTTTGAAAGTTTCTTTTAAAATTTATAACTAATTTATCTAATAAAGTTATAAATTGTTCTTCTGCACTAATTTCATTTTTGGTGGCTTTTGAAAGGATAGGACTATCATCAATTTTTTTGATAATATTTTGTAAAATATCATTATTGCTCAGTCTATATGATATAGTATCAAAATAGTTTTTACCATTTAAAAAAATATTATTAATTTCCTCATTTTTACTTTTCAATTTTTCCACCTCCCTTCTTAATAAAAACAAATATTACCATGTCAATCTTTTACACTATTAGTTATTGGAGTATTTAATTCAAAAATTGTATCATTATATTTGTAAAGTTGGTGATACAATTGAGATTAAATGAAATATTTGGCAACAATGTAAAGTATTATCGATACAGAAAAAATTACACACAGGAGAAAGTTGCAGAACTGACTGAAACAAGTGTTACTTATATAAGTCAGCTGGAATTAGGAAAACATACCCCTTCTTTTGATAAAATTGAGGCTCTATCAAAGGTGTTAGATGTAGAACCTTTCGAATTTTTTGTCAAAAGAAACTTTAAAAAATTACCTCCAATTTTTTATTAAAAAATCTTGACAGCAATTGGAAATACACTTATAATTAAACTATAAAATACGATAGGAGATAGCACAAAAATATAAAGAAAGTGGGAATAAAAAATGAAGAAGAAAATTAATATTAAACATTTAACTATAGGATTATGTTCTTTTATAATTGGCTTTGCTTTTGTAGCATCATTAGTTAATACAGGCGGAACATTTGCTGTATTAGAAAATCCTGATGTTGTTGGTGGTCAGTGTCCATCTGGACAAATAGTTGATAGTAGTATATCAAAGTGTGTCACTGAAAATCTTTTTAGTTATTCATATAAAAGAGCATCTACTAGTGAGTCTTGTGCGAGTGGTTATACTTGGTTTGGTTATGATAGTGTATGTTTAAAATGTAAGTCAGGATATACATTTGACTCATCGAGAGGTTGCATTTCATCTTCAGGAAGTGGTGGAACATCATCTGGCGGTGGAACATCATCTGGTGGTGGAACATCATCATCTGGTGGTGGAACATCATCATCTGGTGGTGGAACATCATCTGGTAGTGGAACTACTACGACAAGAGAATGTTATTATGGATATGTTGCTTGTGATTCAGCTTACATTCAAGAAGATTGTGATAAACTTGGTGGTAAAGTTGAGGGAAGCGATAGATGTAAATATACTATTAAAGCTGATGCTTGTCCTCTTAATGCCGTTAAGTATTGTGATCCAAATACAGGTAGCTCTAGTGGAGATGATGACGATGATATTGATGTTGAATATAATTGTAAGGTAACATATAAAAATTGTACTTTGGGTGAAATAGCAAATCATTGTGAGCAGGTAGCAAATGGTGGATATTTTGATTTTTCTGTTGGAGGGGGAAATGATTATTGCGTATATGAAGCTAGTAGCTGTAGTAAAAATACCTATACGTGTTCTACTGTAAATAGTGATATAACCGAAGAAGATGTTTATACAGAAGAAGATTGTAGAGCAAAGGGAGGTACTTGGTATTCTCAATCAAATGTATGTCTTTTCCGTGGTAATAGTTATGATTATTACTATGCAGTAAGTGGAGAATGTCCTTATCTTGAATGGCAAAAATTTTCTACAGCTGGTAAAAACTTATGTGTAAGTTGTAAAGATGGATATGAATATAAAGATGGAAGAGGTTGTATTGCCAATACTACAACAGTTGAAGATAAGTCATGTACGATGAATTATACTTCATGTAGTAATGAAACAATAAAAGAAACTTGTGATTCTTATGGTGGAACTGTAGTAGATGGAAAATGTGAATATAAAGCTAAAGCTTGTGGTAGTAGTAATTATACTTGTGCTGTCGAAAATCCAACTGAAACAAAAACTTGTAAGGTGACATATAAATCATGTTCTCAAGAACAAATTACAGATTCATGTAATAATCTAAATGGTTCTTTAAATGGATCAACATGTGTTTATAAAGCATCTAGTTGTTCTGATGATACTTATACTTGTCCAAGCCAAGGAACAACCAATACTCCAGGAAGTAGTAGTGGTGATAAAACAGATGAAGATATAGATACTAATATTAATACAGGAGATTCTCTTATATTTATCGTATTTGTTGTAGGTATATCTGCTTTAGGGTATGCAGTATATTATTTCAATAAGATGAGAAAAGCTAATATGGGCGACTAAAATAGTCGCTTTTTTTTAATAAAAAAAGTAGAGTAATTAAACTCTACTATAGTATTCAACGATTAGTGCTTCATTGATATCAGCATTTAATTCGCTTCTATCGGGATATCTAACGTATGTTGCTTGTTTTTTATTTTCATCATAATTGATATATGCAGGTCTTTTAATATTATTAGCTAAAGCTATTTCAACTCCTTGATGGTTCATTGAAGATTCTTTTAATCCAATAACATCATTTGGTTTTACA
The DNA here is from genome assembly GCA_947629035.1 of uncultured Bacilli bacterium. Taxonomy (GTDB): domain Bacteria; phylum Bacillota_I; class Bacilli_A; order RF39; family UBA660; genus CANRCE01. The sequence continues at coordinate 9,658 of CANRCE010000012.1, forward strand.
CGATATGATGGAATATCAACTTTTTTACCATTAACGGTAATGTGTCCGTGATTAACAAGCTGACGAGCAGCACGTCTTGTATTTCCAAATCCCATACGATATACAAGATTATCTAATCTACTTTCTAGTAAAATAAGTAAATTTTCACCATGAACACCTTTCATTTTACCTGATTCTGTAACTAATCTTTTAAATTGTTTTTCAGATAAGCCATACATAAATCTAACTTTTTGCTTTTCAGTTAATTGAACTGAATAGTTTGAAGGTTTTCTTTTACGATCTTGACCGTGTTGTCCTGGACCATAAGGTCTACGACTTAAATCTTTACCATTTTCTAGAATTGAAAATGATACACGTCTTGCTTGTTTGTTATTTGGGCCAGTATATCGAGCCATATTTTTTATCTCCTTTCTTTATAGCTATAAGGAGCTATCTTTAATTTTACTAGGGTGTCTTTTTTATACTTTCATTATGCAGCTTTAACTACTAGTAAATGACACATTAGAAAAATTATAAGATAATGCTGCCAAATGCATTAATATTATATAATTAATCTTATGGATAGTCAAGAAAAATATTATTATTGTTAAAATAATTGTGTAAAAAAAGTGTCAAATAGCAGAAATTTGTCGTATTTTGTGTTATACTGAATTTGAAAATAATGATAGGCAAGAGATTGCTTAACTAATATGGAGGTGTTGTGTTCAGGGGAAAAGCTATTTTAAAAGTATGATTAAAATTAAAAAATAAAAGCAAGGAGGAAGTTATGAAAGTATTAAAAAATAATTTAATGAAAATTACAAAAATGTTTTTAGTAGCATTAATGATATTTTCACAAACTAGTGGAACTATTAGAGTTTTAGCTGAAGAGCTTGCTTTAACTAGTGAAGAGACTAAAGCTACTAATTATGAAATTGATGCAGATTTAAATGATTATACTTTGACATTTAAAGCTATCAATTCAGAAGAAAATGCTTCTTCATATGTTGATGATCAAGATTATAATGTAAAAGTAACATCTACTTTTACTTATATGGATGATACAACTAAAGAAGAAGTATATGATAAAACATCAGATGATGTTGTTGGAGAAATTATTCAAGGTTCACAATTAAAATTAGATAATACTTATGAATTAGGTAAAATTGAAGAATCTTATAATGGAACTTATACGGTTAAAATTGAAATATATGAAATGAAAGATGGAAAAGTAGTAGAGGGAAGTAGTCCATTATTTACTAAAGAATTTGAAGTAAAAACAATTAATTCTTTTGAATATGGCTTAAAAATAGATGAAAATCCAACAAATTTAGAAAAAGTTGGAGATGATATTTCAGAAAATGGAAATATCACTGCTACTTATAAAGTAAGTAATCTAGAAGAAAATACAAGTTTAAGTTTAAAATTAAATACAGGAAATTTAAATCCTAGTAAGAAATATATTTTAGATTATGAAAATATTTTAGAAGAGAATAAAACAGCTAAAAGTGTTTCAGAACTTAGTTTATTTACTATTGAACTATTAAAAGATAAATCTTTTAAGGATGAATTACATGGAAATTATGAATATACTGGTGAAATAACTTTGACTGAAGAGGATAATCCTTCAAATGTTATAACTTATAGCTATAATATTATAATTGAAAATGGTAATAGTTCTGATAATGATAATGCTTTAAGTGAAAATAATTTAGGTATTGATTTTTATGAAAAATTTGCTATTTTTGATGGAAAATTAACAGAGGAAGAATTACAATCTTTACCTAAAGTAGAAGATTTATTAAAAGAACTTCAAGCTAAAGGATATAATGTAGTAGTTAAAAATGGTGAAGAGGAAGTAGAAACTGGTAATCTTACAACTGGTATGGTAATTGAAATATCTAGTGAAAGTAAGGTACTTGATTATAATGTTGTTATATTACCTGATACAAATTCAGATGCTTTACTTGATATTAAAGATATCGAAGCAATTATTGATAGATTGATTGATTTTAATTCTAATGAACTTGCTTTTGAAGAAGTTTATGAATTAATGTTAGGAGATATCATTCCAAAAGAAGATTTATATCGTAATTTAGTTATGTATTTATATAAATCAATCAATGAAGAAGAATGGATAGATCCAGAAGATTATCAAACTGAAATTACTGATGAGATACAAACAAGTCTTGAAAATACAGATAGTTTAATTAGAACTGGGGATTTCTTTGATGTTACTTTAAATTTAAATGGTCTAGATGAAGATTATTTAAATATGATTGAGGGTTTAATTAAGTATGATAAAGAATTCTTAAAATTAGTTACAGTTACATCAAATTATGATTGGGTAGGAAATACTAATTTAAATACTCTAGGTTCTAACAAATTAATGTATATTGGAGAAAATGCTGATAAAGATGGAGTTTTATTAACTTTTACTTTTGAAGCTTTAAAAGAAACTTCAAATACTACGATTGAATTTACTGATAGTAAATATAATAAAGATTTTGAGGTATTAGAGAAAGAAGATTTAACTTTAGATTTATCTATAAAAAGAGCTCTTCATACTAATAGCGATTTAGCTAGTTTAAAGAGTAATGTAGGTTACTTTGATAAGAATTTTGATGCTGATATAATGGAATATACTTTATATGTTGATTCTCATGTTACAAATGTATCTTTAGATGGAACTGTAGCTGATGAATATGCTAAAGTTAGTGGATTTAAAACATATAATTTAACAGGGGATAATACTAAAATATCAATTGTTGTAACAGCAGAAAATGGTAATAATAAGACTTATGTAGTAAATGTTGTAAAAGTTTATAAGTCAACGAATAATTATTTATCATCACTTATAATAGAGGGCTATGACATTTCTTTTGATAAAGATGTATTAGAATATAATATTAAAGTAGGAAATGATGTTACAGCGTTAGATTTAACAGCAATAGCAGATAGTAATAGCGCTACTGTTGTAATCGAGGGAAATGAAGATTTTAAAGAAGGACTTAATGTTGTAACAATTACTGTAACAGCTGAAGATGGTAGTGTTAAGACTTATACAATTAATGTTGAAAAAGAAAAAGCTAAAAGTAAAATAAATGATGTTGTTGATGATGAAGAAGAAATAACTGATAATAATAAAGTTGAAAAGATAGTTATTGTTGTATTAATTATTTTAGTAGTTTTAGGATTATTATATTTAATCTTTAAAAAAGATGAAGAAGAGCAAAATCAAAAGTTAAAAGAATTAAAGAAAAATAAATAGAATAAAAAAAGCTTTAATAAAATTAATAATTTATTTTAAAGCTTTTTTTTATTTTTGAAGTAATTTCCCAAAAAAGTTATTATAATATATATTGAAAGGACAAACTACTACAGATAAGGAGGACTTTTTGAGAAGTAATCGAAAAATTTATTATTTTTTAGCTATTATTTTAGTTGGGATAATTGTCTTTTTTCTTTATAAATTTAAAGATAATTTTTATGAGTATGAAGAAGATACTTCTTTTTCTAATGAAGAGGAGGATTTAATAATTAAGGATGATAATCTTGATGAAGTTAAGGTAACGGTAGATATTAAGGGAGCAATTAAGACGCCAGGTGTTTATGAAGTTGATAAAACGATGCGTATTTATGATGTTATTTCTTTAGCAGGTGGTCTTTTAGATAATGCAGATACTAGTTTAATTAATTTATCTAAAAAAGTGGAAGATGAGATGGTAATTATTATTTATACTAAAGAAGAAGTGGCTAATTCTAATCTTGTAAATACGGTTATAAAAGAAATTCAAGGAGAATGTAGTTGTCCTAATATTGAAAATGATGGTTGTTTAAATAATGAAATAAATGATCCAATAAATGAAACTACAAAAATATCTTTAAATAAGGCTACAGTTGAAGAATTAATTACAATAAATGGTATTGGTGAGGCTAAAGCAAAGGCTATTATTAATTATCGTGAAAAAATAGGAAAATTTACATCTTTAGAACAGTTATTAGAAGTTGATGGTATTGGAGAGTCTTTATATAATAAGATTAAAGAGTATCTTACACTATAAATATTTTTTTAAAATTTTAGTATTAATTTTTTTAGGTTATGCTTTAATAATAACTAACTTTTATCCTTATCATAGTAAATATCCTAAAGATATTAATATTTTTTACGTTAAAGTATTAAAACAAGAAATAAAAGATAACAGATTAAGACTTACAGTCAGTGGTAAAGAAAAATTAATTGCAACTTATTATTTTAAAACTGAAGAAGAGAAAAATAATTATAATATTAAATTAGGGGATATAATTAAAATAAATGGTACTTTAGAAGAACCATCTAATAATACTATTCCTAATCTTTTTAATTATAAAAAATATTTATATCATAATAAAATATATTATATTTTAAATATTAATGAATTTTCTAAAGTTAAAAATAATAATTCAATTATTTTAGCTATAAAAAACAAGATAATTTCAAGAATAGAAAATATTCCTAAAACAAGTAGTTATCTTAAAACTTTTATTTTAGGGGATAAAACTTCTTTAGAAGAAAAAGTTAGTATTTCTTATTTGACTAATGGAATTAATCATCTTTTTTCAATATCGGGTATGCATATTAATTTCTTGGTAATGTTATTATTTGCTATATTAAATAGAATATCATATAATCAAAATTTAAAAAAATTAATAATTATTATTTTTCTTATGTGTTATATGTTAATACTTTCTAATATAGCTTCTGTTTTACGTTGTGTTATTATGTTTATAGTTTTTTCTTTAAATAAGATGTTTAATTTAAAAATTAGTAAAGTTAATCTTATGTTATTTGTTTTAGTTATATGTATTTTTTTTAATTGTTTTATAATTTATGATTTAGGTTTTTGCTTTTCTTATCTTATTAGTTTTGCTATAGTTATAAATTCTGATAAGATAAAAAAAATAAAGAAAAAATTTAAAAGGAGTTTGTATATATCATGGTTATGTTTTCTTGTTTCTTTTCCTCTTTTATGTTATAGTTGTTATCAAGTAAATTTAATTTCTTTATTGTTAAATATTATTATGATACCTTTTGTAAGTTTTATTATTTTTCCTTTAAGTTTAATTACTTTTATTTTTCCTATTTTAGATAATTTTCTTTATTTTTTTATATATATTATGGAAAATATTTCTCTTATTTTTAGTAAAATTGAAATTACAAAGATAATTTTTGCTAAACCTAAATTATTAGTTATTATAATTTATTATATTATTATTTTTTCTTGTTTTAAAAATAAAAAGTGTCTATATTTTTTATTTACTTTGATTTTAATTCATAAAAATATTATATATTTTAATTTAGGACTTCATGTAATATGTTTAGATGTTAATCAAGGAGATAGTTGTTTAATTAATTTACCTTTTAACAAACACATACTTATAGATACTGGTGGTATATCAGGTAGTAATTATAGTATTGTTTTAAATAAAACTATTCCTTATTTGAAAAGTATTGGAGTTAATAAATTAGATTATTTAATTATTACGCATGGTGATTATGATCATATGGGAGAGAGTTTAAATTTAATTAATAATTTTAAGGTAGAAAAAATAATATTTAATAATAATGAATATAATGATTTAGAAAAAAAGTTAATTTTAGCTTTAGATGATAAGAATATTGAATATAATAAGAATCTTAAAATGTTAAATATTGCTAATAATAAATTATATTTTTTAAATACCAAGATATATGATAATGAAAATGATAATTCTAATGTAATTTATTTTAGCTATGATAAGTATAAATTTCTTTTTATGGGTGATGCTTTAGTAGATAAAGAAAAAGATATATTAGAAAAATATAATTTAAAAAATATAGATTTCTTAAAAGTAGGGCATCATGGAAGTAATACTAGTAGTAGTAAAAGTTTTATAAATCAAATTAATCCTAAATATAGTTTAATTAGTGTTGGAAAAAATAATAAATATAATCATCCAAATAGGCAAGTTCTAGATATATTAAAAAATAGTAAAATCTATAGAACAGATATTGATGGTAGTATTGAAATAAAAATAGGTAAAAAGGCTATAATTACTACTTATCCTCCATAAAAAGATATACTAAAGTATTAAAACTAATAGATTATACTTTAATTTATATTTATTATTTTTATTTAAAAATAATAAATATAGTGAATAGATATTTAATTTATGGGAATAGCTAAATATGTGGTGAATATAATTTTAATGATGAGTAGTTTTATTTGTTAAAAATGCCTACACGATTATGACTTGTTTTGCATAATATTATATTGTCGTAGGTCGCAGATTTAGGACCTGCGTTTAAATAGATAAAGGGCTAATATAAAAATAATTAGTCCTTTTTAAATATACTTGACAATTGAATAGATATTCAACTATAATAATACTAGGAGGAGATGTATTTTGAGTAAGAATAAGTTTATTTGTGATTGTAATGTTATTCATGAAAAGCAAGTTTTAAGCGCTATTAAAAATATGCCTAGTGATGATACATTATTAAAATTATCTAAATTGTTTAAGGTAGTAGGAGATGAAATGCGAACTAAAATATTATTTATATTGCATTATCATGAGATGTGTGTTTGTGATATTGCAAATGTATTAAATTCTAGTAAGTCTGCTATTTCACATCAATTAAGAATATTAAGGGAAAATGATATTGTGGGATTTTGTAAAAAGGGAAAAGAAGTCTATTATAGTTTAAAAGATAATCATATTAAATTACTTTTTGAAATTGGAATGGATCATATTGGGGAGGTAGAAAAATGATAGAAATTATAAAGATAATAGTTAGTTTTATTTTATTTATAATAGCTTTATTTATTCCTAAAAATTATGATACATTAAAAATAATGTTATATTTTATAAGTTATTTACTAGTGGGATTTGAAATAATTGTTAGAGCTTTTAAAAATTTATGGAAAAAGAATATACTAGATGAAAATTTTTTGATGATGATTGCTACCATTGGAGCTATTTTGATAAAGTCATATGAAGAAGCTGTTTGTGTTATGTTATTTTATCAAATAGGTGAATTGTTTCAAAATTTAGCAGTATCGAAATCGAGAAAGTCTATTATTAATCTTATGGATTTAAGAGAGGATTATGCTAATTTAAAGAAAAATGGTAAAGTGGTAAAAACTGATTTAAAAAAAATTAAAGTAGGGGATTTGATAGTTGTTCGACCAGGAGAAAAGATACCTTTAGATGGTATTGTTCTAGAGGGGACTAGTGAAATTGATACTTCAAAATTAACTGGAGAATCATTATTAAGAGTTGTAGATAAAGATTCTTATGTATTAAGTGGATTTATTAACATATCAGGTCAAATTACTATGGAAGTCAAAAAAACATATGATGAATCAACTGTAAGTAAAATACTGAATTTGGTAGAAAATGCAAGTGAATATAAAGCGCCACAAGAAAAATTTATTACCAAGTTTTCCCGTTACTATACTCCATGTGTTATTGTTTTAGCTATAATAGTTGGGATAATTGTTCCTTTTATTTTGAATAAAGATTATACGCCATATTTATATAAGGCTTTAAGTTTTTTAGTTGTATCTTGTCCTTGTGCTTTAGTAGTGTCTATTCCTCTTAGTTTTTTTAGTGGAATTGGTAAGGCTTCGATGGAAAAAATTTTAATTAAAGGAAGTAGTTATTTAGAAAAGGTTGCTGGTATTGATACGATAGTATTTGACAAGACTAATACGCTTACCAAGGGTAATTTTGTAATAGATAAGGTTAAAGCTTATGAAATTAGTGAAGATAAGATGTTAGAACTTGTAAGTTTAGTAGAAAATGCTTCTTCTCATCCAATAGCTTTGGCTTTAAAACAAAAGAATTATAAGAAGATGGATTTAAATAAAGTTAGTAATATTAAACAGTATCGTGGTTTAGGTATAAAGGCTAAAGTTTTAGATGATATCGTTTTAGTGGGAAATGCTAAATTTTTAAAACAAGAAAAAATTGTTTTTGAAGAAAATAATGAAGAAAAAACTACAATTTATGTAGCTTTAAATGATAAATATTTAGGATATATTACTATTGTTGATGAAATAAAAGAAGAGGCCTCATTATGTATGAAGTTGCTAAAGAAAAGAAAAATTAAAACAATAATTTTAACAGGAGATAAAAAACAAATAGCAGATAAAGTAGCAAAAAGATTAAAAATTGATGAAGTTTATAGCGAATTATTACCTCAAGATAAAGTTAATATTTTAAATGACATTTTAGCCAAGAAAAATAAGAATAAAAATGTTTGTTATGTGGGTGATGGTATTAATGATGCTCCGGCGATAGCTTTATGTGATATTGGTATTTCCCTTGGTTTAAAAGCAAGTGAAGCTGCTATTGAGGCTTCTGATATTACAATTATGGCTGATGATTTAATGAAAGTAGATACGGTGATAAATATTGCTAATAAGACAATGTCGGTGGTAAGGCAAAATATTTTTATTTGTATTTTGGCTAAAGTCTTAATTTTATTACTTACCCTTTTAGGGTTATCAACAATGTGGGAAGCTGTTTTTGCTGATGTGGGAATAACAATTATAACTGTTATAAATGCCCTTTTATTGTTAAGGCGAAAAGTATAAATGTAAAAAAGCTTTATCTTTTTAAAAAAATAATTTATAATATAATTTGAGGAGGATAGATAAATGAAGAGTAAATATATTTTACTAGTAGCAGTGTGTTTTCTATTATTTTCTGGATGTTCTTTAAAAGAAAAAGAAGTAGGATATAATCAAGGTATATATAATGGTAGCGCTACTGATACCTATGGAGGACAAGAAAATATTGCAACGGCAACGGTAACAGTTGATGAAAATGGTAAAATTACAGATGTTTATTTAGATACTACTTATACTACTGAGGATGGAAAGGCAACAACTAAAAAAACATTAAAAGAAGATTATGGAATGTATGGTTCAGCTTATGGTTCAAATGTTGGAGAGTGGTATCAACAAGTTGAAGCTTTAGAAAACTATGTTGTTGAAAATCAGGGATTAGGTAATATCATACTAAATGATGAAGGTAAAACTGATGCTGTAAGTGGTTGTACTATTAAAATTGATGCTTTATATGAAGCATTAGATCAAGCTTTAGAATCTGCTAAAAAATAGAAAAAAGTCTCAATATTCGACATTTTTCTTTTTTTTTGTCTGTTATAATTTTTTTAACAGTTCATAAAATGAAAAGAAAGGAGTCTTTTTTTATGAAAAAAGCATATCTAGGTGTCGATATTGGAAGTATTTCTACTAAAGCTGTAATTATCGATAAAGATTATAATATTTTAGCAAGTAGTTATTTATATACGGAAGGAAATCCTATTTTAGCTGTAAAAAAAGTCATAAAAGAAATAAAAAAACAAATAAATTTGACTAAATATAAAATAGTAGGAATTGGTACAACGGGTTCGGCTCGAAAATTAATTGGTGTTATTTTAAATGCTAATGTGGTTAAAAATGAAATTACTGCTCATGCTGTTGGAACAATGACTCTTTATCCTAATACCCGAACAATTTTTGAAATAGGAGGTCAAGATTCTAAAATAATTATTTTAGATAATGGGATTGTAGTAGATTATGCTATGAATACTTTATGTGCAGCAGGAACAGGTTCGTTTTTATCATCACAAGCAAAGAGATTAGGAATTTCCGTTGAGGATTTTGGTAAAATAGCTTTAGAGAGTAAAAATCCTACGAAAATAGCAGCACGTTGTACTGTCTTTGCTGAATCTGATTTAGTTCATAAAAGTCAAATGGGGCATAAAAAAGAAGATATTATTGCAGGATTATGTGAAGCTGTTGTTAATAATTATCTAAATAATGTTGGTAAAGGTAAACAAATAAAAACTCCTATTGTTTTTCAGGGGGGTGTAAGTAAAAATATTGGAGTAGTTAAAGCTTTTGAAAAAGTGGTAGGAGAAAAAATAATTGTTGATAAAAACTCTCATTTAATGGGAGCATTAGGAGTGGCTATTTTAGCATCAAAAAATAAAGAAGAAGTTGAATTTTCATTTGATATTTCTGATGTTTGTTTTGAAACTAAAGGTATTGAATGTAAAGGATGTTCAAACAATTGTGAAATAATATGTGTATCAAAAGATAAAAAAATAATAGATTCATGGGGAAATCGTTGCCCTAAAGGAGAAATTAAAGTTAAAGGATAATTATTTTTTATCTTCAAAGAATTTATTCATAGGAACATCTAAAACTATTGATATTTTATATAAGGTCATGAGTGAAATTCCCTCTTTTCCTAATTGAGACTCGTAACGACGTAAGTAATCTGGTGATATTGCAATATCAACTGCTAGTTGTTCTTGTGTAATGCCTGCTTTTTTTCTATATTTTCTAACATTAGAAGCAATAACTTTTCCGATATTTTCATTAAATATAAATTCACGTTTAAATGTTGTCATAGATATAAACCTCAAGTCTTATTTTACAATTTTTACTAATTTTTGTATGTTAAGTTGCACTTAACAAAAAAATATGATATAATCAAAACGTAATTGATATATAAAATATTTATATATTGTTAAGTTACAAGTAAAAATTTTTAAAAATTGTTAATTATGTTGGTACAAATTAAGTATATTTTATCTACTTACACTCTTTTACTTAATTTGGAGGGGATACTATTCGTTTTGTGCGATAATTTTCGTATAGTGGGTTTCGTGGGCATAATTTTTAAAAACTGTTAAAAAAGTATTTTAATTTACTTTTTTTTTTGTTATAATATAAAAAGAGTAGGTGTTCTATGAAAAAAAAACTGGTGTTAATATTTCTTATTCTACTTATGACTACTGGTTGTGTTAGACTTGAAACTACTGATAATTATATTGATTTAGTAAATATAGTATTAAATGATAATAATAAGGTGGTAAATAAAGCATCAACAGGTTATAAATATTATCTTCCAATGGGAGTAAGATTAGTATATGATAATAATAACAATCAAAGATTTAAAGTAGAAAATGAAGATATATATTTGTATGTAGATGTTGTAAGTTACTATTATAAAAATAAATTGAATTTAATGGAAGAGGAAGATAGTTATTACTATGCTAAAATAAATCATGATGATAAATCTGGTTATATTATGATAAATAATGAAAATGAAGATGAATATTTTTTAAAGATTGTTTATAATTATGCCAAGATTGAGGGATATGTTAAAAAAAATAATATTGACAAAATAATTACTTATGGTATGATTATATTAGATAGTATCGAATATAATCAAAATCTTATATCAACTTTACTTACTAATAGTGGTATTTTTAGTACAGAAAACACTTATGAACTTGATAAGCCTGAAGATGCTACTAGTAAATTTTCACAGTATTTAGAGGAATATGTTCAAGAAGAAATAGTTGAAGACCAATTACCGGAAGAGTAGTTATGAAATGGAGGATAAAATGAAAATATTAGATAAAATAAAGGATTTATTTTCAGATGAAGAAGAAGTAATTGAGACTCGTGAGATTGAAGTTGCCGAAGAGGAGGAAGAACATAAACTTCCAACTTTTATGCGTAATAAAATAGAACAAGAAGAACAAGAGAAGAAAGATAGTGAACCAAAAGAGGAAGAAGAAAGTGTAAGTGATAGGGAACTTATCAAGACTAATAGTAATTTTTCTTTTCCAATTGAATTTAACGATAGTGATTTTGTTGATACAAGTACTTATAGTAAACAAAATGTTTTAGCTAAAGAAAAAGAACATGAAAAAGAAAAAAAAGTTGCAGAATTATATGCTAAAAAAGAAGAACCAAAACCAGTTCGCTTTAAACCTACCCCTATTATATCTCCAGTTTATGGTGTTTTAGATAAAAATTATAAAAAAGAAGAAGTTTTAGAAAAAGAACAAAGTGAATATGAATTAAAGCGACCATCTCGTAAAGTGGATTTTGAGACAGTTAGAAAGAAAGCTTTTGGAACTTTAACTGATGATTTAAAAGATAATTTATGTGAAAACTGTGAATTATTAAAAGAAGTAAAAATAACTAAAAAAGTGGAAAAAATACCAGAAGATAATCTTCTTTATGATATTGTTAAAGATGAAGAGGAACAGGAATCTGAAGATATTTCAATTGCTACAGCTGCAGAAAATTACTATGACTTTGGTGTTGATTATGAACCTAAAACTACTTCTAAAAAAGTAACAGAAACTGATGATTCAGATATTAAAATAATTGATCATAATGAAGAAGAACCAGTTGCCGAAAAAATAGAAGTAAAAGAAAATGTCGAAGAAAATGAGGAAAATTTGGTAACGAATTATGAAAAAAAAGAAAATTTAGATGATAGTTTAGAGCTTACTGATGACTTATTTAATTTAATTGATTCAATGTATGATGAAGGGGATGAAAAATAGTGAGTGTAAGTGATGTTCTACCTGTTGTTTTGTATTTACTTGGTTCTATTTTATTAGTTGTATTAATAATATTAGGTATAAAATTAATTATTACAATGAATAAAATTGAAAATGTTGTTGATGATATTAATGGTAAAGTAAAAAGTTTAAATGGTCTATTTTCGATAATAGATGTTGTAACGGATAAGTTAGCTTTACTAAGTGATAAAATGGTTGATTCAATAACATCTGTATTAAAAAAAGTATTTAAAAATAAAAAAGGAAAGGAAGAAGAGTAATATGAAGAAAAAAGGTGTAGGAAAATTTATTGCTGGAGCAGGTATTGGAGCAGCTTTAGGTATGTTATTTGCCCCTAAAAAAGGTAGTGAAATACGAACAGATTTAAAGAAAAAAATAGATGAATTGATTTCTAATGTTAAAGAAGTAGATGTTACAGAAGTTCGTGATGAATTTATGGATAAAATTGAGGATTTAAAAAAAGAACTTGATAATTTAGATAAAGAAAAAGTTCTTAAAATTGCTAAAAAGAAAGGCGAAGAGTTAAAGAAAAAGGCTGAACAATTGGTGGAATTAGCTAAAGAAAAAGGTACTCCTGTTCTTGAATCAATGGCAGATGATATAAAGAAAAAGACTATAAGTGTTGTATCTGAAGTGTTAGCTAAATTAGAAAGTGAATAAAAAAGTAATTTCTCATCATAATAAATATGATGAGTTTTATTATAATAAGAAAGGATGATATAATGAAAGCTTTAATAACGGGAGCATCATCTGGTATAGGATACGATATGGCTAATTATTTAGGAAGTTTAGGTTATGATTTAATTCTAGTTTCAAAAAATAAAAAGAAAAAGCTTGAAAACAGTAAAGTTAAAGTAAGGTATTTATATTTTGATTTAACTAAAGAAGAAAATTGTTATAAATTATATGATTTATTAAAACAGGAAAAAATTGATATATTAATAAATAATGCTGGTTTTGGTGATACGGGAAATTTTAGTGAAACATCATTAGAAAAAGAGTTAAATATGATTGATTTAAATATCAAAGCTTATCATATTTTAACTAAACTATTTCTTAAAGATTTTATTAAAAGAGATTATGGTCGTATATTAAATGTTGCTTCAATGGCATCTTTTATGCCAGGTCCTTATATGGCTTGTTATTATGCTACGAAAGCTTATATACTTAATTTGTCATTAGCTATTTATGAAGAATTAAAAAAAGATAATAGCAATGTTCATATTTCAATATTTTGTCCAGGACCAGTTAAAACTAATTTTGAAAATGTTGCTAATGTCAAATTTAATATTAGAAAAATAGAAAGTAGCTATGCTGCCAAATATGCAATTGACAATATGTTTTTAAATAAATTAATAATAATACCTTTCAACATGAAGTTAAATCATTTGCTTTCTAAAATAGCTCCTACTAAAATGATTTTAGAAGTAAATTCTTTAATTCAAAAAAGAGATGAAAAAAATGATAATTAGAAAATCTAGTTATCATTTTTAATTAGTAAATCTTAAACTTTCATTTGAAACATTAAAAATTATACCTAATAAAATCATATAAGAAAGTAATGATGATCCTCCATAACTTATAAAGGGAAGAGTAATTCCCATGATAGGAAGAAGTCCAATAGTCATTGAAATATTTTGTATTTGTTGAAAAAGTAAGACAGCAATAATGCCTCCGATTGCATATTTATCGTACATATTAGTTGTTTTATTTACTGAAAGAATAAGATTAATATTAAAAAAGATAATCAAAATAATAAGTAAAATAGCTCCTACAAATCCAAAATTTGAAGCAATGACAGCAAAAATAAAATCTGTTTGCATTTCAGGAAAATAAATTGGTGTCTTGTTAAAACCATGTCCTAATAATCCAGCTGAACCAACTGCCATCATCGAATTAGTAAGTTGAAGACCACTTGTATTAGACCAATTTAAAATTCTATCCATTCGATAAAAGAAACTATTACCAAAAATAGAAATAAATAAATCTTGTTTTAAAAAATAGAGGCTAAAAAATGTTCCAGCAAGAAGAAATACAACAAAAAAGGTAATAACAAACCATCTTTTACGAATACCTCCGATAAAAAGCATAACTAAAGTAATAATTAAATAAATAATAACTGCTCCAGTATCAGGTTCAATAAAGGTTAAAATACTTGGAATAAAAACTAAAATCATAACTTTAATTAAAAATTTAAATTCATCCATTATTTCAGGATTAGAATATGTTTCATTAAAATCATTAATAAATCTTGCTAAAGTAATAATTAAAAAAACTTTCATAAATTCGGATGGTTGAAAAGTTCCAATAAAAGGTATCTTAAACCAGCATCTAGCATTATTAACATCAATACCTAAAAATAAAACTAAAACTAGCATTAAAACACCGATTGCATAAAAAATATAAGCATTATGATATAAAAATTTATTACCAATTCCCATCATAGCATAAGCTATAATAAAACCAATAACATACCAAATAATTTGTTTAATCCATAAATTATGATATTCACTAGGAAGTAAATTTTGAGTACAAAAAATACTAATAATACTAATAATACCAAATAAAATAATAGGAATTAGAATACTTTTTTCAACAGCAAATTTAGATTTTGTCATATAATCACCTTTTATTTCTATTATTATGATACCACATAAATTAAAATTAACAAATAAAAAAAGATTATTTTTCAAAAATATTACACATATAATTAATTATGAGGAGGCATGATATGAGTAAAGAATTACCCAAGATGTATCGAAATAATATCGATAAAGAAATAAACAATAGTCAAAGTGTTTATAGCAGTATGTATAATATTGATAATAAACCAAGAAAGGAAGAGAATTTAAGCAGATTAGATAAAGAATTTTTGATAAATCAAAAAATAAATAATATTTTTAATGCCACTGATTATATATATAAAGCAGATGTTACAATTGTAACAGAAAATGGTAGTGTCCAAAAGAGGATTGTTGGTAAAAATCGTGATAATTTAATTACTATGGATAATGAATATATACCAATTTCTTCAATTATTGATATTTATAAATAAAATCTAGCAACATATTCATCATAAGTTAGTCCACTTAATGTAACTTTAGTAGCTAAATCTACTCCTAGATAACGAAAATGCCAGTCTTCAAACATATAACCTGTTATATGTTCTTTTCCTTTGGGATAACGTAAGATGAAACCATATTTATAGCAATTAGCAACAAGCCAACTGTATTCAAAAGAACTATCATCAATATATTTAAAATCTTTACCTAAAATATCAACAGCAAGTCCTAATTGATGTTCTGAATAACCAGCTCTAGCAGCGTAAGTATCAGCAACGGTTACACCATCATTTTTAACATAATAATTATATAAATTATCTTGATATTCATAAGATCTATAGCTTGAACCAGCATAAATCATGATATTTTCTAATTTAGCATCATGGGCCATTTTTTCAAAAGCTATTTTAGCATCTTTTCTTAAAAGTTGATTATTTATAGCAAAGTTTTTATCAATTTCTTCTAAATCAGTTGGTTCGTAATCTTTATTAAGTTTATGATATTTATTTACAATAACATCTAATTTATTTGCTTCATTTGTTGTTAAATCAATATCATAACTATAATAATCTTTATCTAAATTAATGTTGACATAGGTTACAATATCTTGGTAGGAAAGATTATAATTTTCTAATTTAAAAAAAGAATAGGAAAATTTGTTAACATTTGTTTTAAATTCAATATAACGAGTTAAATTTTCATAATTGAAATAATCTAGGGAAAGATAGTTTAAAATATCTTCATCGTATGGTAATGAAGAGATAATACTAATATCATTAAAGTTAAAATTATCATAAAGATTATTGATATAAGAACTATCATATCCTGAATTTAAAAGATTAGTAATATTTTCTAAAAAATTAGGATCGTCTTGATAATTAATAGAAAAATAAGAATCAAGATAATTGTTATCAAAATAATTAGTATTTATTATTTCCTCTAGAGTTTTAGAATATTTTTTAGTTTTTACAAAATCATATATGTCTTTATTTTTAAAGATTTCAATAGTTTTTTTGTTATAATTTAGATTATTAAATGTATATAAGCTAAATAAACTAAATAAACAAAGTATTATTGTAATAAATTTAATTTTTTTCTTTTTCATTTAAATCACCATTATTAGTATGATAATTTAAAATTTATTTATAAAGAATATTGTATGAAAAAATAAAATATGTTATACTAATAATATAATAGGGAGGTAGTTAGAGATGACTCAAAAATTAATAACACTTGTAAATGGTATTGAAGAAGTAAGTGAAGTTGAACTTTTATGTGCTTTTGAAATTCTTGAATTAGAAAATAAATATATTATTTATACTAAAAATGAAAAAGATAATTCAGGAAATACTATTATTTATGCTGGAAAAATAATTGAAGAGAATGATAAACAATATTTAGTTAATATTGAAGATGGAATAGAATGGGATAAAATAAAAGAGATTATGAAGAGGATGGCCAAATATAATACGGAGGTAGCAGTTAATGCAAATGCAGCTTGATGAAATAAAAAAAGTAGAACTACCTATTAACATGATATCAAGTTTAGGAGAGGCTAAAATGGCCAAAGTAAGTGATAATATTATTAATGGTTTAAAAAAATATTATAATCAAGATACAAGTGATTATCGTAGTCGTGTAAAAAATCTATATACTGATTTAAAAGGTATAAATCCCATCGATAACAAAATAAATAGTGTTTTATATTTAAAGAATTATTTAGAAAAAGGAATAGCTATAAAAACTAGCATTAATAGTATAAAACAGACGTGGACTGAATATCGTTTGGTTTATAATGAAGAGAATATGAAAAGGGAAGTGGAAAAGATGGATGAAAATTTTAAAATAACTGATAGTTATGTTTTAAATAATTTTGATGATATTTTTGATCGTTTATCTATGAAAGTAGATGGGGTAGGAAAATATGTTCAAGATTTAAAAGATATGAAAGAAAAACTGGATTCAAATAGTGTTGATATGAAAAAAGAAAGAGAACTTTTTAGAAAAGAAAAAATGGAATTTGAGGAATATAAGCAATTGGAAGAGAAAAAAATATCACAAAAAGAAAAAGAACTAAAAGAGCAGATGGAAAAATTAGAGAGTTTAGTTAAAGTATTCGATTTAAAAGTAAGTGACATTATAAAGTAAGAGTTAATGCTCTTATTTTTATTTAAATTAAATATTTTAGCTAATTATAGCATACAATTTTTTGAGGGATACTATGAAAAATGCTATTTTATACTATTATAATATTAAAGTAAAAGAATTACATAGTAAAGAAGATTACTTTTATTTTTATTATGAAAATGATAAATATGAATTAGTAGTGTATAATCGTGATTTGAAAGATGAAGAGGCAATTTACAAATTAAATATACAAATGATAAATAGTAATATTACTGTTCATGAATTAGTTTTAAATAAAGAAAAAAAGATAATAACATTAATAAATAATACACCTTATATTTTATATAAAATATATATAAATGAAAATAAAGAAAGTAATTTAAGTGAAATAGAATATTTGTCCAATTTGAATTTAGATTATGATAAGAGTTTGATTCGTTCTAGTTGGGATTTATTATGGGCTGAAAAAATAGATTACTTTGAATATCAAGTTAATCAAAATGGGAAAAAATTTCCTTTAATTGTCGATAGTTTTAGTTATTTTGTAGGTCTTGCTGAAAATGCAATCAGTTATGTAAAAAATACTTTATTAGAAACGGAGAGACAATATATCGATATTGGAGTAATTTCCCATCGAAAAATTAAAGTTTATGATACTATTTATAACCTATATAATCCTTTAAATATTATTATTGATCATAAAGCAAGAGATTTAGCAGAGTATATAAAGAATTCTTTTTTTGAAAATAATAGTGATATATTTAATCAATTAGATGAATATTTTAAAAGAAATTATTTTTCAGAATATGGTATTAGACTACTTTTTGCAAGAATTTTATATCCAAGTTTTTACTTTGATTTATATGAAGATATTATTTTGGGTAAAAAAGATGAGAAAGAGATTTTAAATCTTACTACTAAAATAAATGCATATGAAAAATATTTGTATCAAGTCTATTTATATCTTAACAAATTTTATAGAATACCAGAAGTTGAATGGTTAGAAAAAAAACAAGGAATTATTCCTCGTTTATAACTTTGATTACTTCAGGTATTTCTGAAGTAAGAGCTTCTTCGATACCATCTTGAAGTGTAACTTCAGAAAGAGGGCAGTTAGAACATGCACCAGTCATACTAATATAAACGATACCGTTTTCATATCGTTTAAAAGTAACATTTCCACCATCATTTTCTAAATAGGGTCTTATCCTGTCTAGTACTTCATTAATTTTCTTTTCTATTTCCATTTTTCAAATCACCTAATTAATTATATAATTTTTCTATAAAAAGTGCAACAAATAATAGTAAATTTTAAAAAAAAGTGATATAATTGAGGCAAGCAGGTGGTAAGACTATGAAAGATTTCAAAGAAAAAGATATTGTAACGGCCACAGTTACTGGTGTTCAAAAATATGGAGCTTTTGTAAATATTGATGATGAATATGATGGTTTAATTCATATTTCTGAAATATCATATGGTTTTGTCAAAAATGTTAATGACTATATTAAAGTTGGAGATAAAATATATGCTGAAGTAGTTGGAATAAATAATGATAATAATCAATTAAAATTAAGTATAAAAGATATTGATTATAAAAAAGATGGTTCAAGGCTTAAGAGAATGGCAGAAACAAAGAGTGGTTTTGAGCCTTTAAAAGAGCATCTTGATATTTGGATAAAAGACAAAATAAAAGAAATTACTGACAAGATGTAAAAAAGAAAAAATATTTAATAAAATGCTTGACAAGTTAATATAAAAAATGATATATTAAATAAGTCAAAAGCAATTTTGGGCGATTAGCTCAGTTGGTTAGAGCACCTGCCTTACAAGCAGGGGGTCATAGGTTCGAGTCCTATATCG
>CANRCE010000013.1 GCA_947629035.1 uncultured Bacilli bacterium
AAAGATATCTTGGATAATGAAAGATGGAAAAGAGAAGAAGAGTTGGAATGTGTAAAAGAAGAAGCTTTGGCTGAAGGCTTGTCTAAAGGTGTTGAAAAGAATACTAAAGACATGATAAAAAATATGATAGCTAATAATTTAAGTATTGATATGATATCTAAAATATCAGGTAAGAGCATAAGTGAAATTAACAAGATAGCTAGTATAATGTAATTTTGATTAAAATCTGTAATCTTTTGATTATGGATTTCTTTTATTGACTAATTACAATTATAATGTTATTATAAATAAAGAATTTTATTAATTAAAAATTTAATATAAAATGGGTGATGATAAATGTTTGAATTAGTATCAAAATATAGGCCATCAGGGGATCAGCCTCAGGCTATAGACAAATTAGTAAAAGGAATAAAAGAAGGAAAAAAACATCAAGTATTGTTGGGAGCTACTGGTACGGGAAAAACATTTACGATTGCTAATGTTATAAAAGAGGTAAATAAGCCTACTTTAGTTTTGGCTCATAATAAAACTTTAGCAGGACAATTATATTCAGAATTAAAAGAATTATTTCCTAATAATCATGTTGCTTATTTTGTTTCTTATTTTGAATATTATCAGCCAGAAGCTTATATTCCTAGTACTGATACTTATATTGAAAAAGATTCAGCAATAAATGATGAAATTGATGAATTACGTCATAGTGCTACGTCAGCTCTTTTAACAAGAAGTGATGTTATAGTAGTAGCTTCAGTTTCTTGTATTTATGGTATTGGAGAGGTTGAAGAATATCGTAAGAAGATGCTTAGTTTAAATGTTGGAGATAATATTGAACGTGATGAAGTTTTAAAAAAACTTGTAGATATGTTGTATGAGAGAAATGATTATGATTTAAAAAGAGGAACATTTAGAGTAAAAGGAGATACAATTGAAATTATTCCAAGCTATGAGAGAAAAAATGGCTTATTAATCGAGTTTTTTGGAGATACGATTGATAGAATTAGTGAATTTGATACAATAACTGGTAAAATTCTTTTTGATAAAAAAACAATATCATTATTTCCTGCTTCACATTATGTAACAAGTGATGATAAATTGAAATTAGCTATAAAAAATATAAAGGAGGAGTTAGAGGAGCGTTTAAAATATTTTAAGGATAATAATAAATTACTTGAAGCAGAACGTCTTGAACAAAGATGTAATTATGATATTGAAATGCTTGAAGAAACTGGTTTTTGTCGAGGTATTGAAAATTACTCACGCCATATTGCTTTAAAAAAAGCAGGAGAGATGCCTACTACTCTTATTGACTTTTTTCCTAAAGATTTTTTACTTGTTGTTGATGAATCGCATGTTACTTTACCACAAGTAAGGGGAATGTATAATGGCGATCGAGCTAGAAAAGAAAATTTAGTAGATTACGGTTTTAGATTACCTAGTGCCCTA
Source organism: uncultured Bacilli bacterium (assembly GCA_947629035.1). Taxonomy (GTDB): domain Bacteria; phylum Bacillota_I; class Bacilli_A; order RF39; family UBA660; genus CANRCE01. The sequence goes on from CANRCE010000013.1 coordinate 1,444, forward strand.
GATAATAGACCACTTCGTTTTGAAGAATTTGAAAGTAAAATAAATCAAGCTATTTATGTATCAGCTACTCCTGGTGATTACGAATTAACACTTACTAATGGTGCGTATGTTGAACAAATAATTAGACCAACAGGATTATTAGATCCGACGATTGAAGTAAAACCAACTAAAAATCAAATTGATGATTTAATTGAACAGATAAATAAAAGAATTTCAGAAAATGAAAGAGTGCTAATTACAACACTAACTATTAGAATGGCTGAAGAATTAACTAATTATTTAAAAAGTGTTGATATTAAGGTTGCTTATTTACATACAGAAGTAAAAACTTTAGAAAGACTTCAAATAATTCGTGATTTAAGATTGGGTAAATATGATGTTGTTGTAGGTATAAATCTTTTAAGAGAGGGTATAGATATTCCTGAAGTTAGCTTAATTGCCATTATGGATGCTGATAAGCAAGGATTTTTAAGAAGTACGAGAAGTTTAATTCAAACTATTGGTAGATGTGCAAGAAATGAAAAAGGACATGTTATTATGTATGCTGATATCATAAGTGATAGTATGAAAGAGGCTATCGAAGAAACTAATCGACGAAGAAAAATACAAGAAAAATATAATAAAGATAATAACATTATACCTAAAACTATAAAGAAAGAAATAAGAGATGTAATTTCGAATAATGAGCAAGTTTTAGAAAAACAACCTAAAAAAATGACTAAAAAAGAGAAAGAAAAACTTATTGATAATTTAGAAGAAGAAATGAAAATGGCTGCTAAAATATTAGATTTTGAAAGAGCTATGGAATTAAGAGATCTTATTTTTGAGTTAAAAAGCGAGTAAATATTTACGAAATAAATAATTTATTATATAATTATAGTGATATGATAATCAAAGGAGATAATAACATGTTTGGAAGAAATAAAGATACAAGTGAAATATTTGATGAAAGATGGAAAGCTAATCATAATGATGATGTAAAAAAAGCAAGAGTTCATGAAAAAGAATTTATAAATAGAATGTTTGATGTACAAACAAATAGTGAAATAAGAAAAACAGCAGTAGGTAACATGCAAAGAGATTTTGAAAATTTAAATAAAAATATTGCAATGAATAATGAATTTCAAAGACAAAATCGCTTTAATAATAAAAAAGGAAATATCTAATATGGAAGATTTATATAAGTATGAAAAAGAATTATATAAAAAAGGTATTACTTTAATTGGAGGAGTAGATGAAGTAGGAAGAGGTCCTCTTATTGGATCAGTTGTTGCAGCTTGTGTTGTTTTACCACAAAATTTTGTGTTAGAGGGGCTTACTGATTCGAAAAAACTATCAGAGAAGAAAAGAAATATTTTTTATGAAGTAATAAAAAAAGAGGCTATTGCTATTGGTATTGGTATGGTAGATGAAAAAGAAATTGATAAAATAAATATTTATGAAGCTACGAAAAAAGCAATGATTATGGCTATTAAAAATACGAATATAAAATTAGAACATGTTTTAATCGATGCTATGCCTTTAGATTTAGATATACCAACTACTTCAATTATCAAAGGTGATGCCAAGAGTATTTCAATTGCAGCAGCTTCGGTTATTGCTAAAGTAACAAGGGATAAGATGATGTATGAGTTAGATAAAATATATCCTGAATATGATTTAGCTAATAATAAAGGTTATGGTACAAAAAAACATTTGGAGGCAATAGCTAAATATGGTATTACTAAATATCATCGCTTAAGCTATGCTCCTGTTACTAAATATAAAGAAAAAATTAGAGCCTAATTTAGGTTCTAATTTTAATTATTTACTTGAGTAGATTGATTATTATTATTGTTATTAGTTGGAGTAATAACATCATCTATTTCAACTGTTTTTAAGACTTCATCAAAAGTGGTAAAACCAGCTGCTACTTTAAATAAACCATCTTGTAACATTGTAATAACATCTTTATTATATACTAATTGTCTTAAATTTTCTTTTCTAATACCACTAGAGATAGCATCTCTTATTTCTTGATTAATTACTAATACTTCTTGAATTGCTAATCTTCCTTTATAACCATGAGTGCATTCACTACATCCTTCTACATCATAAACTTCTTTAACATCAATACCTAATACAGATTTGAACATATTTTTTTCAAAATTGGTAGTGGGTCTTAATTTTTTACATTTATCGCAAAGTTTACGAACTAATTTTTGAGAAACAATACCAGTAAGAGCACTAGCTAGTAAATATCGTTCAACATCCATATCTAAAAGTCTTTCAATAGTATTTAGGGAATTATTAGTATGGATTGTGGATAAAACTAAATGTCCTGTGATTGAGGCTCTAACGGCGATTTTAGCTGTTTCACTATCTCTTATTTCTCCAATCATTATGATATTAGGGTCTTGTCTTAAAATACTTCTTAAAACGGTTGCAAAATCTAGACCTATTTCACTATTAACTTGAACTTGATTTACGCCTTCAATATCCATTTCGATAGGGTCTTCAACAGTAATTAGATTAGATCCTTCGACATTAAGTTTTTGAAGAAAAGAATAGACGGTAGTGGATTTACCAGTACCAGTTGCTCCGGTTACTAAAATAATACCATAGGGTTGTCTTAACATTCTCATGACTTTTTTATAATTTGATTCACTAAAATATAAATATTCGATACCTTTTAGACTACGTGAATAATCAAGAATACGAATAACAATTTTCTCACCTTTTTTACTAGGTAGGGTAGATACACGTAAATCTAGATCGATATTATTTAATTTTTGTTTAATAGCACCATCTTGTGGTAATCTTGTTTCTGTTATATTCATACCGGATAATATTTTAATTCTTGTTGAGATATTTTGTTTTATTTCGTTTGGTAGGATAGTATAAGTTTCTAGAATTCCATCAATTCTAATTCTAACTTTTAATCCGTCATCCATAGGGTCAAAGTGAATATCGCTAGCACCCTTATTTACAGCAGTTAAAATTATAGCATTAACGGCATCAACAACTGGCATTTTGGTAAAGTCAATAGTTTGATTATTCATAATTTGCCCCTCTTTCTTTTCCTTTTTATTAAAACCTACTGGATTTTATTCCAATTATATTATATAATATAATCAGATAAATAGCAAGTATAAAAAGGAGAAACAAATGGAAAAAATAAATAATAAAGGTTATATGTTGGTAGAGATTATTGTAGCTTCAACGATTGCTATGGTTATAGCTTATTTTTTAATTAATGTGACAATTAAAATAAAAGATTCTAATACAGATGCTTATATTGATACAATACTTTTAACTGATAAAATGATAATGACTAGTCAAATTATGAATGATGTTATAAATTATGATATTTTAAAAGTTGAAACTACTACTAATTCTGTTTCTATTACTTATAATATTGATTCTAGAGAAACGACTAAAACTTTGTCATATGATAAAAATACCAAAACACTTAGTTATGGTGATTATAAAAAAAAATTTAATGATAAACTTAATGTAAATAATATTAATATTGAAAAAAATACAACTAATGGTTATTTAAAAATAAAAATACCTGCTTATACACTTTATTCTGATTTTGATTATGGCTTAGATTTATTCATTGTATATGATTAAGAAAGAAGGTTAATAAATGAGAAATAATAAAGGTTTTATGTTAGCTGAAGTTGTAATTGTATCGACAATTGTAACTAGTGTTATTGTGAGTTTATATACTGGTTTTAATCGGGTTTATAAATTTTATAATGAAAGAAGTCATTATTATGATATAGATGGTCTTTATGCTTTAAAAACAATAAGTGATTTATTATTAGAAGAAGAAAAATTAAATGGTTATCATTATCTTCCTACCAATGGTGTTATTGATGATAATTATTTTACTAATAAAGATCTTATTTCAAATTTAAAAACTAACTATAATATTCAAAATATTTATTTTAAATCTTGTCAAGCGACTGGTTTTCCTTCTGATATAAATCCAACTATGGAGGATTATATTAATAATTTTTTAAATGGTAATTTAGATTGTTCTGGATATAACTATCTTTTAGTTTTAGAAAGAATGGTTAATGATAAATATTATTATTCATATTTAAGAATAAAATAAGAAAATTCGACAAATTATGTAAATAAATAGGTATATAATCGTTATGGTGATAAAATGAGACAGAAAATTAAAAAGATTGTAGTACCTATTTTTTTAAGTGTTTTATGTGGAGCAATATCAGGTAAAATTATCTATAGTATCTATGCTGATTCAACGCAAAATATTTTAGCAAGTAATAAACTATATATTATAGAGGCTGGAAGTTATGATAGTTATGATGATATGCGAACTGAAACTATGGGGTTGAATTATATTTATTATGAAGAAGATAATAATTATAATACAGTTATAGCTATTGTTAAGGATAAAGAAAATGTTGAAAAGGTAAAGAAAATTTATGATAAAGAAATTACAGTAAAAGAATATTATTTAAATGATTTAAAACTAAATGAACAAATAACTAATTTAGATAATGAATTAAAAAATACTACTGAAGATGATAAGATAAGGAGTATTGTTGTACAAATGCTAGATATTTATAAAAAAAATGATAGCATAAAATTAGTTAAAATGAGTTGACAATTTACTGATTTTAATATAAAATTATAATTGTAGTTTTTGGAGACATACTCAAGAGGCTGAAGAGGCGTCCCTGCTAAGGATGTAGAGTGGGTAACTGCTGCGAGGGTTCAAATCCCTCTGTCTCCGCCATTTATATTTAGAGCCTAGGAATAGGTTTTTTTGTTAAAAAATACTTGCTTTTATAAAAATAATATATTATAATATAGTTGTCTTGCAAAAGAGTGGCCTTAAAATTCCACTCTTTAATATTTTTTTGGAGGAATTTGATGGATATAGTAGAAAAAGTTAGAGAACTTATCGAAGAAAATGTTAAAAAATTAGGAGTAAATATCGATAATATTGAATATGTTAAGGAAGGGACGAATTATTTTCTTAGAATTACAATTGATAATGATGGAATAATTGATGTTGATAAGTGTGTTGAAGTAACCAACGTTGTAAGTCCACTTTTAGATACTGTTGATATTATTGATGATAGTTATATATTAGATATAACTACAAAGGAAAAAGGTGAAAAATAATGAATCAGAAACAAGCAAAAGAATTTATTGGAGCATTGGATTTTATTGTAAAAGAAAAGGGTATTGATAAACATATTGTTATTGAAGCTATGGAACAAGCAATGGCAGCAGCTTATAAAAAGGATAGTGGTCTACCTAATGTTGTATCTAGAGTGAATGAAGATACGGGAGAAATTAAATCTTATCAAGTTTTAACGGTTGTTGAAGAAGTCAAAGATGAAAAGGGAGAAATTTCTTTAGAAGATGCAAGAAAAAAAGTTGATGATATTGAGTTAGGTGAAACTATCGAAATTGAACTTCCTTTGAAAGATTTTGGTAGGGTAGCAGCTGGTACTGCTAAACAAATTGTTGTTCAAAGAATAAAAGAAGCTGAAAAAGAAAGTATATCTTTAGAATTTAAAGATAAACAAGGTGAGTTATTAGTAGGAACTTTATCAAGAGAAGATAAAAATAATTATTTTGTTGATTTAGGTAGATCTTCTGGTATTTTACCTAAAGATCAAATAATTCCAGGTGAAAAGTTAGAGATGGGTTCTTCAGTAAAAGTTTATGTTTCAAAATTAGAAGTAGGAAATAAGGGACCATTTATTCTTTTATCTAGAACACATTATGGCTTTGTAAAAAGATTATTAGAAAATGAAATACCTGAATTAAATGATGGCACTATTATGTTATATTCTGTGGCTCGTGATGCAGGTAGTCGAAGTAAAATTGCTGTTTATACAGAATATCAAAATGTTGATCCAATCGGAGCTATTATTGGAGAAAGAGGAAGCAGAATTAGTAAGATTTTAAGTCAATTAAATGGTGAGAAAATAGATGCTATCTTATATGATAAAGATCCAGTTAAATTTATAGCTAATGCTCTTAGTCCTGCTAAAAATGTTGAAGTAATTATTACGGATGAAAAGAAAAAATTAGCTTTAGCTTTAACAGATAAAGAAAATTTATCTTTAGCTATTGGTAAAAAAGGACAAAATGTTAAATTAGCTTCTTTACTTACTCATTATACTATTGAAGTAAAAAATAAAAGTGAAGTTGATTTAAGTACAGTCAAAGCAAGTTAGAGGTAAAAAATGAAAAATAAAAAAATACCACTTAGAACTTGCGTTGTTACTCACGAAAAATTGCCTAAAGAAAAGTTAATTAGAGTTGTAAAAAATAAAGAAAATGAAGTATCAATTGATTTAATTGGTAAGCAAAATGGAAGAGGAGCTTATATCAAAAAGGATATTGAAATTCTAAATAAAGCCATTAAAAGTAAAGCTTTAGAAAGACACCTAGAAGTAGCAATACCTGATAATATTTATAAAGAATTAGAAAATATTATATTAGATAAATAGGAGGTGATACCTTATGATGAGTGTATCCGATTATGCTAAAGATGTTAATAAAACCAAAGAAGAAATACTTGATTTATGTAAAAAATTAGAACTTGAAATTAAAGATGAAAATGATATGTTAGATGATTATGCTATTACTATTTTAGATAATGAAATAGCAATTTTAGAATCTAATAAAGAAAAAAGTGAAGAAAATAATATTGTCGATGAGGCTATTAATGATGATAATTTGGATGATTATTCTCTTAATTATGATGAAAAAATTAATTTAAAATCAGTAGGAAATAAGCAAAAGAAAAAAAATAAAGTTGAAAGTAAAAATAATGATTATAAAGAAAAAAGAAAAGAAATGTATAAGCATAAGGAAAAATTACAAACTAATGTTGTAAGTGATGATGATTCTATTGCTATATATACTGAGGGTATGAGTGTTGGGCAATTAGCTAAAGAATTAAATGTAGGCCTAAATTTAGTTATTAAAAAATTTATGAGTTTAGGAATGATGATGACAATTAATACACCAGTTGATTTTGATGCAGCTTCGATAATTGCTTTGGAATTTAATAAGAATTTAAAAAAAGATACAACTTTAGATGAAACTAATTTTGAGGGTTTAGAGATTGTTGATAATCCAGCTGATTTAAAAGAAAGACCTCCAGTAGTTACTATTATGGGACATGTTGATCATGGTAAAACAACTTTGCTTGATACGATTAGAAAAACTGATGTAGTATCACAAGAAGCTGGTGGTATTACGCAACATATTGGGGCTTATCAAATAACTTATAATAATAAGAAAATTACTTTTATTGATACTCCAGGTCATGCTGCTTTTACAGAAATGCGTGCTAGAGGAGCTGAAATTACGGATATTGTTATTATTGTTGTTGCAGCAGATGATGGTGTTATGCCTCAAACTAAAGAAGCTATTGATCATGCTAAAGCAGCCAATGTTCCTATTATTGTAGCTGTAAATAAAATTGATAAACCAGATGCTAATCCAGAAAGAGTTTTAACAGAAATGGCAAATTGTGGGCTTACTCCTGAAATATGGGGTGGAGATGTTATGTTTGTAAATATTTCTGCTAAAACTGGTGAGGGTATAAATGATTTATTAGAACGAATATTGTTAATAAGTGAAATTAATGAATTAAAAGCCAATCCTAAACGTTATGCTCTAGGAACAGTTATTGAATCAAAAATAGATAAATCAAAAGGGGTAATAACAACATTACTTATTCAAAATGGTACTTTAAGATTAGGAGATGCTGTTGTTATTGGAAATGAAGCTGGTAAAATAAGAACTTTAAAAAATGATAAAGGGGAAGATTTAGTTTATGCTGAACCTTCTATGCCGGTTTCGATAACAGGTATATCAGAAAGTCCAGCAGCAGGGGATAAATTTATGGCTTTTGAAAGTGAAAAACATGCTAAAGCTATTGCTTTAGAGCGAAAAGCTCTTGAAAAACAACGACATAATAATTTTAAGACTAATCTTTCTTTAGATGATTTATTTAATCGTGTAAGTGCTGGTGAAAAGGAAATTAATATAATTTTAAAAGCAGATGTTAAGGGTAGCGAGGAAGCTGTAAAGAATTCACTATTAAAATTAGATGTTGAGGGTATTAGAGTAAATGTTATAAGAAGTGGTATTGGAGCTATTAGTGAAAGTGATATTGATTTAGCTTTAGCTTCAAATGCGATGATTATTGGTTTTAATATTAGACCTACAAATAAAATTATGGAAATTGCTAAAGATAAAGGTGTAGATATTAGATTATATAATATTATTTATAAAGTAGTTGAAGAAATGGAAGCAGCTTTAAAAGGAAAATTAGATCCAATTTATGAGGAACATATTTTAGGAAGTGCTGTTGTTAGAAAATTATTTAAATTTTCTAAAGTAGGAACAATTGCAGGTTCTTATGTAACTGATGGACTAATAAGAAGAGGGGTTAAGTCTAGAGTAATTCGTGATGGTGTTGTTATAAATGAGAGTGTTATTAATAGTTTAGCCCGAGAAAAAGACCAAGTAAAAGAAGTTAAACAAGGATTAGAGTGTGGTATTACCATTGAAAACTTTAATGATATAAAAGAGCAAGATGTAATTGAAGCATATGAAATGGTTGAAATAAAAAAGTAGGATGATAAAGTGAAATTTAAAAGTAATAGACAAGAAAGAGATGGATTAATTAATATAAGAACTTATTTAGCTAGTGATATAAAAAGGGAAGAAAATGATAAGAAAAGATTAGCTACTTTAAGTGAAACGATAAAAGATCCTTATGAGTTACAAAATAAAGATCAATTACTTGATTTAGGGGAAAAATATTATAATGATGGTTATGCTTTAGAAGAAATACCTGAATCATTGAAAGCTTATAAATTCTTTGTAATTGGTTATAATCGGGGTTATAGAAAAGATTATATTTATGAAATGCAAAATGAAGATAATTTAAGACAATTAGGTAGAAAATATTTTTCTTATGGTTATGATTTTTTAGATGTTCCAAAGCCAATAAGAAAATATAAATCGTTTAAAGAAGGATATGAAGAAGCAAAAAGGGAAGCTGATGATAAAAATAAAGGTAGTAGAAGGTGATAGAAATGCGAAAGGAAAAATACGAAAAAGGTGTATCTATATCAATGACAATAGCAACTTTAAAATATGATAAATATTTAGAAGAAAAAGGAAGATTGAAGCAAAATATAGATTTAAGTACTAAAGATGAAATGCTTGCTTTAGGAGAAAAATATTATAATGATGGTATAAACATTGATGATGTAGATTTAAAAATAAAAGGTAATCATTTCTTTGTAACAGGCTATGAAATAGGTAAAAGAAAAGCATTAATAAGGAAAAAATAAGAAAGACTTTGATGTCTTTTTTTCTATAAGATTGCTATTTCTTTAAAAAAAAGTTATAATATATAAGAAAGAGAGTGATAATATGAGTATTAAATTAGAAAGATTATCCAATATTATGCTTGAAGAAATTGGTAAGGTTATAATGGAAGAAGTAAAAGATGAAAATATAAAGTTTGTAACGATTACGGCAGTTAAAATTACAAATGATTTATCATATGCTAAAGTTTATTTTACAACTTTATTGGATGATAAAAAAGAGGATATTTTAAAAGCTTTGAATAATGCAAGTGGTTTTATTAGAAATAAATTGTTTGATAGAATGGAAATAAGAAAAATGCCAACTTTAAATTTTGTTTATGATCAGTCAATTGATTATGGAGAGAAGATAGAAAAAATAATTGATAAAATAAATGAAGAAAAATAATAAGGGAAGTTTTGATATGAATGGTGTTTTGATAGTAAATAAAGCAAGTGGTTATACAAGTCGAGATGTTGTAAATATTATTTCTAAAAAATTTAATACAAAAAAGGTAGGACATACTGGGACACTAGATCCAATTGCAACTGGTGTTTTAGTGGTATGTATGGGTAATGCTTTAAAAATCATTGAACTGATGAACAATGAAGATAAAGAATATATTGCTAAAATAAGACTTGGAATTGAAACAGATACTTTAGATATTACGGGAAAAATTTTAAAAGAGGAAAAAGTAGAAAATATATCAACTAGTGATATTAAAAAAGCATTAAGTAAATTTAAGGGAACAATAAAACAACAAGTACCAAAATATTCAGCAGTTAAGGTTGATGGTAGGCGTCTTTATGAATATGCAAGAAATGATATTGATGTAAAACTTCCAACTAGGGAAGTTAATATCTATGAGTTAGATTTAATTGATTGTTCAATAAAGGATAAAACTATAGAATTTAGTATTAAATGTAGAGTTTCTAAAGGTACTTATATAAGAAGCTTAATTAGAGATATTGCTTATGAACTTAATACTTGTGGTGTTATGGTATCATTAGAAAGAACAAAACATGGTAAATTCACTTTAAAGGATGCTTACAATCAAGATGATATTTTAAATGATAAATATAGGCTTTTAAGTATTAAAGATGTTTTAGATATTAAGAGTATAGTTTTAGAACAATCTCTTTTAGAAAAAGTTAAAAATGGTCAAGTATTACCTAGTTTTTTTAAAGAAGATAGAGCTTTACTTTTAGATGGTGAAAAAGAAGTAGCAATTTATGAAAAATATATTGATAATAAGGTAAAACCATGGAAAGTATTTTAGGTGGTGTAATAGATGTCAAAAATTAAAGTTATGGATGAATTATTATCCAATCAAATATCTGCTGGTGAAGTAGTAGAAAAATGTGTATCAATTGTAAAAGAATTAGTGGAAAATAGTGTTGATGCTAAGGCAGATGAAATAAAGATTGAATTAAAAGAAGCAGGTCTTAGAGAAATTAAAGTAACGGATAATGGTATAGGAATGGATAAGGAAGATGCTATTTTAGCTTTTTGTCGACATGCAACTAGTAAACTATATACAAGTGATGATTTATTTGCTATTACTTCTTTAGGATTTAGAGGTGAGGCTCTACCTTCGATTGCTTCTGTTAGTGAAGTTGTTTTAAAAACTTGTAGTGGTGAAGTGGGTAGTTTAGTTCATATAAAAGGGGGACATGTTTTAGAAAATACTTTAAGTGAGGCAAGAGTGGGTACAACAATTACAGTTAGTAATCTTTTTTATAATACACCTGCTAGATTTAAGCATTTATCTAGTTTATATGCAGAACTTGCTAATATTGTAGAATATGTAAATAAGATGGCTTTATCTTATCCTCATATTAAATTTATTTTAATAAATGATGATAAAGAATTATTAAATACGACAGGAGATGGTAATTTATTAAAAGTTATAAAATCTATTTATGGACTTGATATTACGAAAAAGATGTTAGAAATAAAGGGTAGTAATGATGATTATGAGATTTTTGGTTATATATCTCTTCCTGAAGTTACAAGAGCAAGTAGAAATCATATGACTACTTTAGTTAATAATAGGGTAGTAAAAAATGCTATTTTAAATAAAGTTATAAATGAGGCTTATTCTTCTTTTAAAGAGGATAGTCGATATCCTATTGTAATTATTAATATTAAAGCTGATCCTAGTCTTTTAGATGTAAATATTCATCCCTCAAAGTTGGATATTAAGTTTTCTAATTTTGAGGATTTGCAAACACTTATTAAAGAAACAATTATTGATACAATAAAAACTAAACTTTTGATACCTAAAATACAGTTAGATAAAGATAAAGTAGAAAAAGTAACTTATGAGAATTTAAATTTAGATTTACAACGTAATGTGGTAGATTCTAAAGAAGGAGATTATGATTATAAAGATAGACTTAATAAACTTGTTAATTTTGAAGTAAATGAAGAAAATACTAATTATGAAGTAAATGAAGAAAATACTAATTATGTGGAAGAAATTCATAAAGATAATAAATTACCAGAATTATATCCGGTTGGTTTGGCTTTAGGAACATATATTATATGTCAAAATGAAAAGGGTATTTATTTAATTGATCAACATGCTGCTCAAGAGAGAATTAATTATGAGAAAATGTCTTATATTTTATCTCATCCAAGTAATGATACGATTTCTCCTCTTGTTCCTATTGTTTTAGAATTTCCTAAACAAGAGTGTCTGATAATTGATGAAAATTTAGAATTTTTATCTAGTTTAAATATAAATTTGGAAGCTTTTGGTAATAATTCTTATAGGGTTATTAGTCATCCAGTTTGGATTAAAACTGGTCAAGAGGTTGATACGATAAAGAAAATTATTGAGTTTGTTATTAAAGAAGAAAATAAATTTGATATGGCTAAATTTAATGATAGTTTAGCTAAAATGGTAAGTTGTAAGATGAGTGTTAAAGCTAATACAAATATTACGGTTTATCAACAAGAAAGTTTAATTAATGATTTAAGGCGTTGTCATAATCCTTTTAATTGTCCTCATGGAAGACCTACGATTATTCATTTTACTATTTATGAGTTAGAAAAAATGTTTAAAAGAAGTATTTAAGGAGGTAAAATATGGAGCAAGAAATAAAACTGCTGACAAAAATACCATATGAACAGAGAAGAGAAATCTTAAAAGATTCTTCTTTTCGTAAAAGATTATTTGAAAATGCCAATCATTATCCATTTGTTTGGTTAGTGCAAGATTTAAAAGATGATAGTCTTCTTTTTCTATTAGATGATAATATAGTAACATTTCTTCAGGATGATAGTCGTCTTTCTGATAAGTTAAATGCTATTATTACTTGTGGAAATGATTTTAACAATACTTTTTTAAAAAAAGAAGAAGTAATATCTTTAATTATAAAAAATATTTCTGATTTGGATATTTATCTTCGTAGTTTAAATCTTGATTTTGGAGTAAATTATTTTAACTTTCTATTAGAAAATAATTGTAATATTAATTATTTTGGTTATTTAAATGCTAATGTTCAAGTCGAAATTATAAAGAATAAAGATAATTTAGCTAAATTAAAAAATATTAAGCTACCTTCTGATTTTTTAATTAAATTATCTAAAGAAGCAATCGAAGAACTTCTTAATGATAAATATTTTGAAAATATATTTTTAAATTATGATGTTAATTATCTTAATCTAATTTTGGAAAAAGAAGTAGTATTACCAATTCATCTTCAAACTTCAAAGGAACTTATAGATAAATATGTAAATATTTGGGATATTAATATTTATAATGATTATTTAATGAAAGCTTCTAAAAATAATATGCATTTAGCCGATGAAGTAAGAAAGAAAAGAGATAAATATTATGATTTAGAGGTTAATAATATTGATTTAGATTTAAAAATATTTAGTGAATTTAAATCTTTACTTGATGGTAATGTAAAAGATGAAATGAAAAAATATAAAGTAGTTATTAATTTTTTACAAAAGAAAAGTAAAGAAGAAAAATTAAAATATCTTCAAGAGGTAACAACTACTAGATTATTAGAAATGACAGTTGATTTAAATTATGAAGATTTAACTTATAATTTTCTTAAAAATGTTGAAGTTATTTTAAATTATGTAAGTAGTATTAAAGAAGAGATTATACCTAAAGAGCGACTTATTGTTTATAAAAAACTATATGATTATTATAATTTGTCTTTAGAGGAGCAAATAGCTTTATTTCATGAGCTTAAAAATAAAAAAAATAATATGTCTTTATTTTATGATGATTTTAGAACTTGTCTTAATTCAGCTTATCAAAAGCTTAAAAAGTGTTGTTTAGATACTGATAAGTTAACACCTGTTTCTAAAGTAGAAGATATTTTAGTTTATAAACTAGAAGGTCAAGATTTTAAGATGTTAGTTAATCATACTTTTGCAAGTAGAGAGAAAAATAATATTACTTGGTTTGATAATAGTAAAACAGCTTCCCTTAGTTTAATAGGAGATAATAGTCTTAAGACTTTTAGAGATCCAAATACTTTTGTTATTTTAGGTTTTAATAAATTTGATATTAATCAAATTATGCATGTTTATAAGTCTGATTCTTTTAGTTCTCATGACTTTGGAAGTAAGAGAGTTCCTAGTATTTATAATCCTAGTGATTTAATTAAAAATACTATGGGTTATAATGAGATTTTGATACAAGAAAATGATGATTTAAAGCCTAGTTATGTTGTTTGTTATGATACTATAAAACCAGGAGATATTTCGGCAAGTCATAATTTAGGTAATATTCCTTTAATAATCATAGATACTAGTAAATATCAATGTAAAAAAACAAATTTAGATCTTGAAGGAAATAATTATATATCCCATCTTGAGGCAACTATGCAATCTAATTATAAAAGAGGTAAATAATGAATAAAATTATTGCTATTGTAGGACCAACAGGGGTTGGTAAGACGAAGTTATCTATTGCGTTAGCCAAAAAGTATAATGGTGAGATTATTAATGCTGATGCTACACAAGTTTATAAGGGATTAGATATTGGTTCAGCTAAAGTTAGGGAAGAGGAAAAAGAAAAAATTATTCATCATCTTTTAGATATTAAAGATATAGATCAAGAATATAGTATTTATGATTATCAAAAAGATGCTAGAGATGTGATAGAAGAAATTAGGAAAAAAGGAAAAACTCCTATTTTTGTAGGAGGTAGTGGTTTATATTTAAAAGCTTGTTTATATGATTATAAATTATCTTATGAAAAGAAAAAAAATACTTATGATGAGATGGATAATGAACAGTTATATGATTATCTTATTAAACTTGATCCTCAAATTAAAATTGATAAGAATAATCGACCTAGATTGATTAGGGCAATTAATTATTATTTAGAAAATAATAAATCAATAAGTGAAAATAAGACAGATAAATTATTATATGATACTTTATTTATTGGTCTTAGTGTTGATAGAGAAGTGTTATATGATAGAATAAATAAACGAGTAGATGAGATGATTAAAAATGGTCTTTTAGAAGAAGTAGCGCAATTTTATGATAAAAATATTAGAACTAAACCATTACTTAATGCAATTGGTTATAAAGAATTATATCAATATTTTGATAAAGAGATTTCACAAGAAGAAGCTATTGATAAAATAAAACAAAATTCAAGACATTATGCTAAAAGGCAATATACTTTTTTTAAAAATCAATTACCTGTGGTATGGTTTAATGTTGATTTCGAAAATTTTGATAAGACAATAAAAGAAGTAAGTAATTATATTGATAGTAATTAACTTACTTCTTTGTTTTTAAGATAATTTATAAGAAGATTAGGATTTTTTTCTTTTATTACAATATCATATATTAAATTAATAAGGGGTATGTCAATTTTTTTCTTTTTTGTTAATTGATAGATGGATTTTAGAGTATATAATCCTTCGATAGTAGTATTTTTTATATAGTTATCAATTATTTCTTTTTTTTCATTACTACCTATCATTTTGCCTAAAGTATAGTTTCTACTTGTATCTGAAGTACAAGTTAGAAGTAAATCAGCAACTCCAGCATAAGATAATATGGTTTTTTTATTTCCTCCTAGAAATTTAATTAAATTTTTAATATCATGTAAACTTTCGGTTATAAACATGCATTTTGTTGAGTCTGGATAATTTAATCCTTCGAAAATACCTGAAGCAATGGCAATGATATTTTTGGTAGCTCCACATATTTCAGTACCTAAAATGTCTTTAGTAATTTTTAATTTTAAATAATCGTTTTCTAAAGCTTCTTTTAAGTAGTTTTGGGTTAGTTTACTTGTAGTGGCAAGAGATAATCCAAGGGGAACTTTTTTAATCATATCAATTGCAAAAGTAGCTCCTGATATAATGGCTAAATGTTTAGTTTTTATATGTTTTTCTACTACTTGATTTAAGAAAAGACAACTGTTTTGTTCAATTCCTTTCGAAGCTATACAAAGATGTTGATTTTTTTTATAATATTTTTTTAATTGTAATGTTACATCATTTACATATTTACTCATAACAGCAATAACAATAATATCTTTATCTAAAGCTAATTCTTCCATCGAAGTTGTAAATTTATGAGTTTTAGGAATTTTTAAATCTAATACTTCACTATATCTTGTTTTTTCTAATTTTTCTTTTTCTTCATTAGAATTAGTCCATAAAGTAATATCTTTTGTATTTTCATAAAACATCATACTTAAAGCAAGGGCATAAGCTCCTGTTCCAATAATACCAATTTTCAATTTATATCCTCCACCTTTACTTTATCATTTATTTTAAAATCAAAATAACCAACTGGTAATTCATAGACTTTTTTTACATTTTTTTTAGGCCAAATAATTTTATTTTTACTTAAATTTTTATAATAGTATAAAATGATATTATCATTATTACATAAAATAACATCAATATTTTCTTTCATAAAAAAAGTATGAATGCTATTACATTTGTTAAATAATAGGGCATAATTAATATTTTTTTTAAACATAAATCCTTTAAATCTTGAAAAAAAAGTTCGACATTCAATTAATTTGATTTCTTTATCTTTATAAATTAACTTCATTTATTTTCACCTTAAATTAATTATATAAAGAATTAGAAAAAAAAGCAATCAAAACTTGCCTAGAATAAATTTTTATGCTATCATTATTTTAGGATTAATAAGGAGATGCTAATGAGAAAGGAAAATGGTTTTACTTTAATAGAATTACTTGCTGTAATTGTACTACTTGGTATTATTGCAGCCATTGCTATACCTGCATTAATAGGAAGTTATCGCAAGAGTAAGGATGTAAGTGAAGATGCTTTTAAGAAAAGATTAACAAGTGTTATTAATGAATATATTGCTCTAAATACTAATGAAATATCTTTTAATACTAATCCTAGTTTTAAAAAATTAAAAAAAGATACTAATACTGATAGTGGTGCTTGTACTTGTATTTATAAAAATAGTAGTGAATTTACTTTACAGAAATTAGTTGATAAAAATTTAGTAGATAAAAATGATTTGATTAATCCTAAAAATAAAAAAAGATGTAGTTTAAATACTGTAGTTAATATTTATAGAGATACTGATATGGTATATTGTTTTGATACAACGCTTGATTGTATTGATGATGATGCTAAAATTAATAATTGTTGGTTTAATAATAGTAGTACGTGTTTTTCTTGTGTGGGGTAGACTTATGAAGAAAATATTTATAATAACTTTTATTTTATTGATTTTAGATTTAGTAAGTAAATTTATTATAACTAAAGTATTTATGGTAAATGAAAGTCTAGTTTTAATAAAAAATTTCTTTGCTTTAACTTATGTCCATAATTATGGTGGAGCATTTAGTATTTTAAATGGTAAGGTATCATTTATATCTATTGTATCTTTGATAGTGGTAATTTTGTTAATATATTATTTAATAAAAGAAAAAAAACATAATAATTATGAAGTGTTATCTTATAGTTTAGTTTTAGCAGGAGCATTAGGTAATTTATTAAATCGTTTAATTTATGGTTATGTAATTGACTTTTTAGATTTTAATATTTTAGGTTATAATTATCCTATTTTTAATTTGGCAGATATTTTTATTGTAATAGGAATTTTTTTACTTATAATTTATTTGATTAAAGAAGAAAAAAGTAGGTGATAGTATTGAAAAATAATAAAGGTTTTACTTTAATAGAGTTACTTGCTGTTATTTTAATTTTAGCAATTGTCTTAATTATAACTGCTCCAAGTATTTTAACAAGTTTAAAAAATGGTAAAAAAAGAGATTATGATATTTTACTTAATAATATTATAATAGGTTGTGAAACATTTTATAGTGAATATAAATACGCTAATACAATAAGTGATAGTGATATTACAAGTTGTGGGAGTAACTGTATTAGTTTATCATTAAATACACTTGTAAAATATGGTTTTTTAACCTCTAATGTTAAAGATGGTGAAAATAAATATGCTGTGATTAATCCTGATACGAAAGTTGATATTGGAGAGTGTAGAATTAAAATAACCGAAACTAATAATCTTTTAAATAGTACTAATCCTAGTTATAAGATAGAGAATTATTCTAGCAATGCTAAATGTCCTACCAATGATGAATTAAAAACAATTAGTGAGAAAAAGAAGAAGTGATGAAGATGATAGGCAATAATTGGGATAAAATTTTATATGAGGAATATCGTAAGCCTTATTTTAAAGAAATTGTTGATTTTGTAAATAAAGTTTATAAAGAAAAAGAAGTATATCCTCCCAAACCATGGATTTTAAGAGCTCTTAGTCTTACAGATTATGATGATGTTAAAGTAGTTATTTTAGGACAAGATCCATATCATGGTATACATGAAGCTAATGGTCTTGCTTTTTCGGTTAATAAAGGTATAATGTTACCACCCTCTCTTAAAAATATTTATAAAGAATTATATGATGATTTAGGGATACCTATTTCTAACAGTGGTGATTTAACTTGTTGGGCTAAAGAGGGGGTATTACTTTTAAATACGGTTTTAACTGTTGAAAAAGATAAACCAGCTTCTCATAAAAATATAGGATGGGAAATATTTACGGATAGTATTATTAAAAAATTAAATGAAAAAGATAGTCCCATAGTATTTATTTTATGGGGAAATTTTGCTAAAAGTAAGAAGTCGTTGATAACTAATCCTCATCATTTAGTAATTTGTTCATCACATCCTTCACCATTTTCAGCAAATTATGGTTTTTTTGGAAGTAAACCTTTTTCCCGTACTAATAAATTTTTAAGAGAACATCAAATTAAAGAAATTGATTTTCGTATAAAATAATAAATATGAGTTAAGATAATTAATGGTGAAATTATGTATTATCTTAACTCATTTTTAATATATTCTTTTTTGGGTTTTGTTATGGAATCGACAGTTTATAAAATAAATAAAGTTTTTCGTTATAGTGGTATTTTCTATGGACCTATGACTACTGTTTATGGTTTTGGTATATTAGCTATTTTGCTTATGGATAAATATCTTTTTTCTAAATTAAAAATATCTAAATTTTTAAAAATAATTTTTATATATTTAACTTTAGCTATTGTTTTAACTTTTATTGAATATTTAGGTGGAAATATTTTACATAATTTATTTAATGTTGATATGTGGAATTATGTACATAAAAAATATCATATAGGTAAATATATTTGTTTAGAATTAAGTTTTGTTTGGGGATTGTTTGGAGTATTGTTTTTATATATAATAAAACCTTTTATGGATAAGATTATAAATGTTATTCCAAGAAAAGCTACTTTATTTTTCTTTTTTATATTTCTTATAGATACTTTTTTTACTTTGGTTTTTAAAATTAAAAATTTATTATAATAACTATTAATTTCTAAAAATATTTAATTATTTTTAGTATGTTTAGAATTTGTAAAAAAAGAAAATTGCAGCTACTTGAATAGTTTTTTAAAATATGTTATATTATTTTTCGAAGAGGGAAATATGAAAAGTAGTAAAGTTGATAAATTAAATGATTATTTCTTACTTTTTATGATATATAGTATTTGTGGATATTTAACAGAGATATTTTTAGAAATATATGTAAGAAATAGAGTTGTTGATCGAGGATTTTTATTTGGTCCATATTGTCCTATTTATGGTTTAGGTATTTTACTTTTATATTTTATTTTGAAAAAAATAAGAAAGAAAGAGATAAAAATTGGTAAAATAAATTTAGATATGATTATTGCTTTTATTATTGTTTTTATCGTAAGTACTTTGTTAGAATATGGCATTAGTTATATAAGTGAATTATTATTTAATCGAAGATGGTGGGATTATTCTCATAAAATATTTAATATCAATGGTAGAGTTTGTTTAGAAACTAGTCTTTTATTTGCTATTTTTGGTACACCAACGGTTGTTGCTATTCATCCTAAATTAGAATATATTGTTGAAAGATTTGATAAAAAGTTAAAGAAAAATATAGCAAAATTTTTTGAAATTATTTTAATTATTGATTTTATAATAAGTATTATTTATAATATAATAAAATAAAATATAAAACCCTAATTCAATATAAAGAATTGGGGTTTTAAAAAATCTATAAATTGTCTATTTTTATTTGTTCTTATTATAATTTAAAATCTTCATAATCATCATCGCTCATATCTTTGCGATCAAAAAATAATTTTTCTTGATATTTACAAAATGTAGCTATAATATTACTAGGAAAAGTTTTAAGTAATTTATTATAATTAGTTATATTTTCATTATAATAATTAATTGATGTTACAAGAGTATCATTAATATCAATAATTTGTTTGTTAATTTTTTTTAATTCTTCGCTATTATCAATATCTTTATATTTACTTTTTAAAAAGACAAATTCATTATAAGCTTCATTTAATTTTCTATCTAATTCAAAATTACCAATTTTACGTGAACGAAGTTTAATTATTTCTTCAAAAATAGGTTTATCTATTTCTACATTAGCTTTAATAAGGGCTATACTACGATTAATAAGATCATATTTATTTCTTAAGTTAGTATCTATTAAAGATTCAACTTCATTAATTCTAATGATAACATCTTGAAACTTATTATAAGTAAGAAAATAGAATATACAAAAACTACATATAATTACTACTAAAATTAATACAACAATAATTAAAATCTCCATAATTTAATTCACTTCCTAGCATAATTATAGCAAATTTTGATAGCTATTTCAACTACTTAAAGGAAAATCTTTAATATAATTAATAGGTTCTTCGAAAGTAACAAAATCAAGATAAATCATTAAAATTAAGTACCATTCTCCAGTAGTAGGATTTGATACAATAATGTGATCACGTCCTGATTGTTCGATAATTCCATCAAAAACACGATCTTGCCATTCAACGGAACCTGGAACGGTTACATGAAAACGTGCTTTTTTACCACGATTTAATCGTAAAATATTTTCAATATAAGACATTTCAGTTGGAGCAACATAAGCACTATTTTGATTTTGCTCATAACTATTTACAGCTTGTTGATTAGGAATTACTCCATTAGTAGTATTTAAAGGAGCACCTGGAAAAACTGGATTAGTATAATAACTATTATTCATTTTATCAATCCTCTCTAATAAAATATATGTGAGAAATTATTTACTATAACTTATTTTTTTGTTATAATTTGAGTAAAGGAGATTAAGATATGAAAGTAAAAGTAGGTGTTTCTAATCATCATGTTCATTTAACTAAAGAAACTTTTGAAATATTATTTGGTAAAAATGCTATCTTACATAAAAAATATGATTTAAAACAAAAAGGACAGTATTCTTGTCTTGAAACGGTAACTTTAAAGACATCAAAAGCAATAATTGAAAATGTTCGACTTATTGGTCCTCTTCGTGCTTATAATCAAGTTGAAATTTTATCATCTGATGCTAAATTATTAGGTATCAATCCTCCGATTAGAAATTCTGGTGATTTAGCTAATAGTGAGAGTATCACAATTATTGGTCCAAATGGTCAAATAAATTTAGAAAATGGATGTATAATTGCTAATCGACATATCCATATTAATAGTAGAGCTAAATGTAAATATCAAGATGGAAATATCGTTAAAGTAAAAACAAAAGATAATATTATCATTGATAATGTTCATATCAAAAAAGATGATACTTTCTCATTACAAATGCATATTGATAAAGATGAAGCAAGTTTATTTAATCTAAAAAATGATGATATCGTAGAAATTTTAGGACGGTGATATATAAGTGTTTGAGCTTACCAAAAAAGTTTTAAAAAGATCTAAAAAAGAAGTAATCTATAAAGTGGTTACTTCCTTTTTTATTCAAGGATTACTTTTAATAATACCTGTTTTTTGGAGTGATACCATTAATCATCTTACTAATGGTATTTATTATAAAGCCTATTATTTAGTTTCAATATTACTTATTTTATCAGTATTATATTATGTTTGGAATTATTTTAATCAAAAAGCTTGGTATAAATTATATAATAAATTGTATTTAGGATATACTGATGCTATTGTAATGGAAGTTGATAATATAAATAGAGTAAATTTAGGAGAATATACTAATATTTTAAATACAGATATTGATATAATATGTACTTTTTTAGGTAATTTAATAACAAGAATAATTCAAGTATGTGAATTTTTTGTTATTTATGCTTATTTTTTAAGTTTAAATATTTATATATTTTTAATTACTATTATTATTTCTTTATTTATGATTGTTATTTTAATTTTATCAGGTAAAGATGTTCAAAAAGCTAATATTAAAAGAAAAGCTTCTTTAGATGATAAAACAATTACTACTCATGATTTATATAATTCTATAAAAGAAAGAAAAAAAGATGTAAATAAGAAAATGAATATTTTTGATAAAGAAACCCTAACTTATTTAAAAGATAATTATAAATATAATATTGTAGCTTTATCAGTAATATATTTAATTTTAGGTTGTTTAGAATTTGCAAGATATGGTCTTATTTTTTATGGTATTTATCTTGTTAGTCAGGGTAATATGGAAATAGGTACAATTATCTTGGTTTATACTTATTATAGTAAAATAATTACTAATTTTGAATATTTAGGAACAGTAAGTGCTGATTATCGAAGCTTTATTGTTTCATTAAAAAGATTAAATGTTATAAAAAATATTTAAAACTAGTATAAAAAGAAAATATGCTAGCATAATAAACGTATAAGGAGGAGAAAAAAATATGGATTTAAATTATGAAGAAGTGCCTAATATTATTACAGGTAAAGATTTAGATTATTTAAGTGATATGTTTACGTGGAATTATACTGCTTATAAAAAAGCTTATAATTGTATTAAAAAAGTAGAAGATGAACAATTAGCTAAACAAATAGAAAAAGCAAGTGATATCTTTTATGAAAATATGCAAGATATTATAGAAAAACTAGGAGGAATCAATGAATAATAATCAAATTACTAATCCTAAAGTAGAAGTAGCAAAGGGAAAAAAATTAAATGATAAAGATTATATGACAGGTCTTTTAAGTGAACTTAAAGCATTAGAGAAAAATTATACTGTAGCACTTACTGAAGCTAGTAATGAATCATTATATAGTCTTTATAAAAAAATGTTCGATGAAATAGCTAGTCTCCAAAGACAAACTTATGAATTGATGTTTAGATATGGCTGGTATCCAATGCAACAAGCTGAAGAAAATAAAGTATCACAAAAACTTAGTATGTTAAGAGATGAATTTAATGAATTAAGCTAAAAAACTATCAACAAATAGTTTTTTTTATTAGGATAAATTTAACATTAAAAACTTGACTATTGTTGATTATAACATTATAATTAAACTAGAAAGAGTTGAAAAATAAAAAATGAAAAATAATCCAAATAAAATATTGTATATAATAATTACAATAATTTCAATAATAGCACTTGCTCTTTTAGGATATATTATATATGATAAGATGTTTAATAGTGAGGAAAAAACAATAGGTGATAGTAATAATGAATATCAAGATACAAGCGCTAATGTTGATTCTAATGATAATGAAACTATTCAATCAAATACTGGCACTACTACGTGTAAAGATTTTGAAATTGATGCAAAAGAGTTAGCTAAAATTGGTAAGTCAGATTATAATACTATTAAAGATGTATATAATAGTGAATATTCATTTAAACTAGATGTAAATGGGAAAATAAATATTAATTTTGAAAATAATATTTCTAATATATCTAACGCTAAAGATATTATATTATTTTCACCAGCAGGTCCAAATTCATATTTATATATATTAACTAAAGATGGTGATGTTTATAAATATGATACATCAGGATATAAACAAGGAAATTATAGTGCTGATAAAGTAAGTAACTATAGTAATATAAAAGCAATAATTGAATATACAACAGCAGGATCAAATAAAGGTGGATGTGGCTATATAGTATTAGTCGATAATAATGAAAAATATTATAAATTAGATTCATATTGTGTTTAATACTATATATATTTTAAAAAAATTTACTATATTTATTTTAGTAATATGTTTAGTTTTTTTTCTGATTTATAAACATAAAAACTACTTGATATTGAGATTAATTTATGATATATTAAATATATCAAGATAGGAGCTTTAAGATAAAGATGATGTTTATAAATATTTATTTAAAAGAAAAAATGAATGTAACTATAATGAAATATTTAGGAAACTAAATAATTTTCGTTGTAGTTTTTTCTATTAATAATGTTTATGATACTTTTATTATTTATATAATTTTAAAACAAAAAGAGAGGTTAGATTAATGAAGAGAAAGATAGTTATTATTTTAATAACAATTGGAGTTATACTTGGCTTATTACAAAATATAAGCACAGAAAAGGCATATGCTAAAGAATGCAAAACTCGTCGTAATTATTACTTTTTTGTTGAAATAAATTATGAAGATACTTATAGATCAATGGATTTTCCTTACACTAGTGAATATGAAACATCTTTTTTAATAAATAACATAGATAATATTCAAAAAAGTGGCATAATAACCTTAAGTAAAACTGGTAATAATAGCGATAATCAGTGGACCTTGGAGAAATTTTATAATTATTATAAGCTATCGAAAGCTAATTCTGGAAATTATGTTGGAGAAGAAAATGGTATAGAAACCTCATATATCATTCATGGTGAAGTAAATGAAAATGGTGAACAGGTTGGAACAGTTGATTTTTCTGATGAAGATATAAATACATTAGTAAATGCCTCTATTTTGGGAGGTACAACAATTAGCATTTCTCCTGATTATGAAAAAAGTATGATTAATGCTACAGTATCAAGAGAGTTAAAATTTGAAAGTATTTTTCTTGGACCAACTCCTTTTACAAAAGATTTAGGATCTGGTGCTAAAGATGCATTACTTACACCTGCTCTTTATTATATAGAATATCAGGAATGTGAGGAAGAACAAGAATTAAAACAATGTGATGGTAACAAAGATCTAAAATTAACTTGTGAGAATGGAACATTTGATTCTGATTGTATAATGGAGATTCCTGTTCAAGTTAGATTAACTATGCCAGAAGACTATCCTACTGGTAAGTTATGTGTTCCTTATGATGAAACTGAAATGTTTAAATTAGAGGCTACTGTAATAGCTCAAATAATAATTCATCAACATGGCGAAATTAAATATTTAGGAGATGCAGCTGCAAATGGTGTAGAAAATGTAAAAACAGTTAATTCAGGAACAGGTTTTAATACAACTGGATATGTAAATGAACTTGATGGTGAAGCTGGAATTGTATATGAAAATAAGTTATCTTGGGAGTTACTAGGTATTAAATCAGATAATAATGATGTTGTATATGATAATAATGGAAATATAGAAACTTATAGACCAGTTAAATATTATGTATTAAAACTAAATTCTAGCTCAATTAATGATTATGATATAGATGAGTATAATAGAATAAAAAATCAATGCATGATTGCCGGTGGTATTAGCTTTAATGCTTATTATTCAGGAATCGAAAGATATGGTGAATACTATAACATATATGGGTGTAGTAAAGATGAGTTACCTATGATAAATTTATGGATAAGCCGTGGAGATAGTAATGGGAATTGTACCAAAAATAACTTATTGTCTTATTCGTCTGATGGAAATGATCCATATTTAAATTATAATTTGGGAGGTGTTGGTGATTTTTACGAAGTACCTAAATATTTAATTGATAACTATAATAATCCAAATAGTACTTATATATACGATATAGGAGATGATATTGAAGATTCTATTGAAGAACAAATAGCAGATGCAGTTTCTCCTAGGGTATTAAATGTAGAAACTGATCTTCCTAAAGTGCGTTTACCTGATAGTAATGATGAGAATGGTGGTTATCAGGATAATATTGGTCATTGGGAAGAAGATCCTAATAATGATGCAGCACTTGATAATGCTTTAGAGGAAAAAAATATTGATGGAAATATAAAGAAAGTATTAAAGGCTAATACTGAAGTAGTTACAAGATATTACTATATACCTAACAATGCTTATATTAATAAAAAAACTGCTAAAGTAGTTTATTCAGATAATGATACTGATTATAATAATAATGAATATTTACAAGAGGGTAAAAAATATTTTGTTCCAATGAAATATAGTGGATTTTTCCCTATGCAAGCATTAATGGATTCGGGGAATTTAAGTACTTTAAATGGTATAACATGGAGAGCTGATTATGCATGTGGAGTTAGTAGTTACTGTGATTTTTATGAATGCCCTGGTCCTAGTAATCCTGATGATCCTGATATTCCATGGAAAGATTTGACGACTCCACAACCACTTCCTACAGGATATAGATTTTATTATCGACCAATATCATTAAGTGAAGTTTTTCCTAATGGAAGAGTTGAGGGTTCAAACTGGACTTTTTGGAGAGAAGAGAATGGTAATAAATTTGAAAATACTTATGATAATTTAGAGTATCAAGTAACTCTTACATCTGATGATATACAATCTATTGTTGAATATAATGAGGGTAAAAATTATCTAAAATTCGATAATATTAATGGTTTTGGAAGTAGTAATTTTATTGGTATGTATGGTAATTGGAGAGATCTTAATCCTCAATATCGAGAACTAGGTAGATAAGACTAGAAGTTATCTTTTAGTCTTATTTTATTTATAAGGAAAGTGCTTTTAAAGTGTAAAATAAAAGGTGGTACCAAAATGGTACCACAAAAAGTATCTTAA
>CANRCE010000014.1 GCA_947629035.1 uncultured Bacilli bacterium
ATCTAATATAGTCTTCTGACCCGCTGATATTATACTAGATAATCTTTGTGCTTGTCTTAAATAAGTAGGGTCCTCAGGATTCAATTTAGTTAAAATTTCGTGATTTATTTTAACTGAGTCTCTAGCAATTTGAATATTCATTAGACAAGTTTCTAATGCTACTTGCTTACTATATGATTCACTCTTCTCATATTCTTTTTGTTTTTTATCTTTAATATATTCACCATATTCTTTTACGTCAGCTAACAACCTAGTAACACCTAATTGTATTTGTTGTTCGCTTTTTCTTTCACCCTTTTTCTTTTTATACTTACCCATTGTATTATAATCGTTATCATAAATGTCAAGTCCCATTTCTATATAAACTTCTTTAGGGTCTCTTTCATTTATATAAACTTCTTCAGCAAACTTAACTTGCTTTTCTGTTAATGTTACAAACTGGGAGGGTATATTAGGGTTAAGTTCATTTTGTTTCTTTTGAGATGGATTCATAATAATTTCTTTCTTATTACTATGATTATCTTTCTTATTTTGTTCCATAGATATTCCTCCTATTTCATTAATATATTACAAACTAAAAGAAAGCGATTTCTCGCTCTCTTAAAGGTTTCAATCATTGCTCAATATGGATATTTTTAATTTTTTCTTGCTAAAATTATTTTTCTAATAATTTATATTTTCTAGCAAGTTTGATTTTAAGTTCCTTGTGGGCAGGAATAGTCCAAGCTTTTTCTTCTCCTTGTAATTTAGTTACACCGGATTTCTCAGGAACTTCTCTGATTTCACTTGAAAAATAACCTGTGATATTTACTCCTTCTTGGATTTTACCTAAGAAGAATTTCAAGTATTTTTCAGCTTCACCTTTTGTGATATCGAATTCATTTGCGAATTCATCGATTAGCTTCCACATATGATACTTCCCTCCTTCAATTATATATTACTAATTTTTAATTATAACTTTTATATAAGTATCTTTAACTGCGTAAGGAGCACTTACGAATAAATCAATAATAGGTTTTTTCATAGCGGCACCACATACATCTAATACTATAGCATCATATCTTACACCATCTATTTCTAATATTAATTCATCATATAAATTGAAAAATCTTTGTGTACTATCTTTATACTTCTCCCAACTTAAAAGTCTTTTAGATGCTGTTGCAACGACTAATTTACCTTGATAAGTATACCAACCTCTTTCATTAATTTGAAAGTCTTTTGTCGATTTACCAGATGCTGTAACAGAACCTGAACCAGTTCCATCACCTGTATAGTAAGATGTTAATCTATAACTTAATTTAGTTTCCTTTACCTTTTTAGTTTCTTCAACATTTGCTTCTTTTTTAACTTCAGGTGTTACTTCTTTCTTTTCTTCTTCAAGTATAACATCACTAATCATTGCTGTTGCTAATTCCTTATCATCTTTATTTACTGCTTTAATAATACTTATTATTAATAATGATAAAATAACTATTGTTAACAATGCTACTAAAATTATATTAGTCATTTTCCAACTATTCCTCCTTGTCTTCCATATCAATTGTACCCCTCTGAAATATAAGTTCTTCGTGATGTAATGTCTTTTCTGTTTTGGCTTCATTTCCTTTTATCCTCCTTTTATTATAAATATATTATATAATATATTATATAAAAAGTCAATACCTTTTTAAAAAGTTTTAATGAAACAGAAAAAGGCCCTATTGCTAGGACCTTTAATTTAACTTACTCTTTTTGATTTCTTTATTTCTTTTAATATCTTCAAACCTTTACGATATTTAATATATTTTATAGTTTGTTTATATAATTGATTAATACCAATAACTCCAAAACCATGCATTATACCTATTTCAAATAGATAATAATAACCGGGTGTAATATTTTCAACATCAATCCAAATGAGTGCTAATAGTATAGACATTGTTACAGAATATAATGGTATTAGTTGTTCAGGAAACTTATGTACAAGATGTTTTAGCATCCAACAACTAATATATAAGAATAAAATATCGAAAGCAGAAAATAAAAAGAATCTAGCATAAAAATTCTCCATATTAATTCTCCTCCAATTTCAATTGCTTCTTTTTGTCATCTCTACTAATATGATATTGCAGTAAACATGACTCAACAGCCTTTGTAAATTCATGTAATCTTTCCATTTCTGTTGTAACTTGTCCATTAAATTCTTTTTCGTGATAATAGAAAATACATACACCAACTAAAGTCCTATATTGGTCATATACAGGTTCAGCCATTACAGAACCAATATTTTTAACATCGTCAACATAAGTCCTTGAGTATTGACTAGTAGTAACATCGTTAGTCATTAATATTTTAGAACCTTCGTCAGTTAATTTAGATAACCAACTTACTGTTTCTGAATAAGGTAATCTTTGTAATTTTCTAATTAGTTTAGGAAGACAACCATAACGGTCATCTTCCGCTAAACAAGTAACAAACATATTTTGAATTTTAGAGGTTGCCATTGTTCCATTCTCTAATTGAAGATATTGAACTAAATCAGAGTGTCCTCTATCTTTGTAAAGATTACATAGAGTCTTAATATTAGCTATAACATGTTTTGATTCTTCGTGTTCCCAAATATTATATATCTCTTCATTCCTCTTTTTATCTTTTTCAGCTTCTTTTTGTTTTATTCCTTTTATTTTAGTGTATATTTTATATACAGCTAAATATATAGCAGGTATGATGACATATAATAGAGCACTTAACTTGTCAATTAATTCTTCTATTCCATTCATCTAATCTCCTCCTTACTGAATACTATAATCTGAACGGATTCCCTTGATTTTTATTACTACTGAATCCATCATCATTCCAATTGTTGTAAAATCTTGTATTTGAATAGTGTTTTCATCTAGTACTACTACATAAACTGAATATCCAGCTTGGGTTAAACTACTACTAATGTTAACATTATTTAAAACATAACAATCATCAAACGTCTCATCAGTACCTGGATGCATTGATATATCATCTACAAAATGTCTTTGTACTACTGTCATTCTCTTTTTACCATTGCTGATATTATAAGTTTCAAATTCTACTTCATCAAATGCTGATAATGGTCTTGATAAAGTAATTACTTTGGTTCCTGCTGGATATTGATGGTCTACATGTTCTGTAATATCTTCTCCAGTTAACTCTATAGAACCAATATCTTCTACAACAGGTTTAGCACCATTAATTTGTCCTATAAAGTAAGTAGGTTCATATTTAATACAATATAATACAGAGGTGTTTGTTGGTCTTGCTGTAAATAAATCAATACCTGGGTCATTAGAGTGTGGGTCTATTGGTCCATCGTAATATCTTGTATTATTTGTAGTATAAGCATCTAAAGTTTCTTTTAAGAAATTACCATTATAGTCTTCATTATTACCATAGGCATCTAAGTATAAACCTGCTTCTTTATCGATATAGTTTTGAACTGATGCTTCTTGATGTTCTCCTACTTCTCCACCACTACCTTCATTTATACCTAGTAATGAATTAGTATGATTATTAGTACCTGCACCTCTTAAGAATTCCCCTGATAAATCTGGTACTGCAAAAGTATTTACACCATCACCACCGAATTCATTTGCTTGACCGAATTCTTTTATAAAGTGTGCTACTAAATCTGGGTAATCTACTATATTATAAGTTTGTCCATCACAAGCTAAATAATGTTGTGGTGCAGTTGTACCCATATAGTTAATTATATGTCCTACTGGTGCATCTTGAATACCTTTAGAAACGTCTATATGTTCTAGTGGGTCTACTGTTAAAGTGTTCATTTCTTGAATTAAGAAATATGAACAACTTGGGTAATATAAAGGACCTTGACTGGGTGCTCCTGACACTACTCCGCAAAATACAGAAACTTTAATATCTTCAGTAGGTGTAATAATTCCACAAGAATCTACATTTGAATATCCTACCAGTGCGTTAGTTGGTCCACCAAAACCCCTAGTTGCTAATATTTCTCTTGTATCAACATTTTCAATCCAATAGGAACCTTGTCCGTCAGAATGTAATATTGATGCTACTAACTTATAAGTAATACCTGCTTTAAGTGTTACATAACCATCTGTCATACTATATCTTGATGCATCCATATTTGTTTCTGTTGAATCCCAATGTGGTAAGAAATTAAATTCACCAGGATATCTAAATGATGCCTCTTCTGGTCCACTATTACCTTGATGTCCATAAGCAAAGAAATATTCAGGAACTCTTGCATCATTGATTCTTGAGTATGCTTTCATTTGATTTATTAGTGGTTCTATATTTTTTACATATAATCCATCTGTCTTTTCTTGTATTGCATTATTTGGTTCTTGACTTAAACCATTACCACCATACTTTGTAAAAGTATTATTAGTATAAGCATATATTGTTCTATCATCTATACTTATATATAACATATCTGTTTGTGGTGTTGAACCTGTATCCCAAGCAGTATTACTTGTTGCTTTATATATTTTTCCATCTGTTTTATTATAATACATATCATTTTGTACAAATGTTGTAGGTGGTGTATCAAAACATCCTAATATTGTTATACATCCTCCACCTTGTCCACTTCCAATAACACCTAAATCATAAGTAGAAGCATCTGTCATTGTGATTATTAAATGGTTTTGAGCATTAAGTGCTATATTGTCAATACCAACACCATCTTTACCATTGTAAACTGAATAATCTACTGTTGTTTGAGTAGCAGGGTCAGTACCTACTGTAATAGTTACTTTTGTACCTGCAGGACTTGTTAATGTTGCTGGAATAGGTGTTAAAGTAATGACAGGTGCATCACCTTTATCACCTTTAGGTCCTTGTATACCTTGTGGTCCTTGAATAGTTGTTGCATCTGCTAGGTTACAGAAATAAACATATCCAGGTTCATTTTTACCTGTACCCCCAGGTTCATTAGAGTTTCTAATATAGATATCAGCTACTAATTTAGTAGTAACTGGGTCAGTATAAATTACTGCTACCATCTTACCATCATCTACTGGACTTGAATCAGATGTCATATCTGATACTGATGCATATTCTTTTGCTATTGCGAAACCTTCACCTTGGTCTCCTTTAGGTCCTATTACATTACCACAATCTATATTTTGTCCATTATCTAATGTAATGAATAAATGTCCATAGGTTGCACTTGTAGGTGTAGTATCTACTGTACAATTACTAATTAAATCTCCTGCTGTTTTTAATTCTCGCCATAATTGTAATTGTGGGTCTACTGAATTATTACTGTCATAAACATAGAACTTATATTCTTGTTTTACATAAACAATAATACCATCATAGATTATTGAACTTGCTAATGCTAGTAAGTCTGGTAAGGTATTAACCACTAGTCTTTCATCTAATGGTTTTCTTCCTTTATAACTAAAATTATCAGCTACTTTTAATGCCATTTTATTACCTCCTAACTGTAAATTTGTGTAGCATTATCTATTGTAGTTGGGTCTGTTAATACATAGAATAAATAATCTACATTATCTATTTGAATATCATATTTTGTATAACTATCAATATACTCAAAGTTATTAGCATCTTTAATACTTGAAAGTTCTCCGTAAGATTTAGGATAACCAAATACAAATCTTTCATCAGTTGCATTGATATTGTTGTAAGTATAATTATGATTTTCAAGTAATGCTTTATTTAAGTCTGCAATAATGCTATCATCAATTACTGAAGAAGCATCTACTAAACCGTAGTAAGAACTATTAATAAACTTAAAGTCAAGTTGTTTATAAACATAATGTTGACCGTCAACATCTGTATAATAAACTCTTGCTATATAAGTTGTTGTTTGTGATAGAGAAGCTACTTCGTAAGTATATTGTGTTGTACCTGCTTGATAATCTTGAGTATCAAGTACTTGTCCTTGAGAAATAAATTCAACCTTATCAAGAGAAGTATAATTAACACCTAAATTAGAGATATTAACTTTAAGAGTTACATTTGATAAAGTAGTTCCTATCTCATTTAATAGAGAGCTTGTAGTTGTTAACTGAATTGTTGGTGCTATAACCTTAACTAGAATCTTCTTTGCAAATTCAGTAAATGTCATACCTTTTTTAAATAGAGTACCAGAGTTAGTAGCTCCAACAGCTACACTAGAAGTAATGTCTTGTTTTAAAGTTGCATCTTCGCTAGTACCTCCACCTCCGCCTCCTCCTGAATTTATTGCTTGTAATTTATCAATAAATGCAGATTGGTCATCAGCACTAGTAAATTTAAAAACTAATTTAGTTGCAGAACCAACTATTCCATAATGAACTATAACATTATAACTTGGTTCATCAGAAACTATATCTTCTTTATAGTAAGCACTAAAATATAAAGCATTATAATATACACTATTTAATTGAATATATGTATCGCCTAACTTACTAATAAAAGCATCTCTATCAGCTTCTGTATCAAATGTTTTAATAATTTTAGTTCCACCGGCGTAATGGATTTCAATTCCATTTGGATATTTATCATTATCTAAATATCTATATGCCGTAAACTTCAAAATATTGTAATCTGTTTCATCTATTGTTACGAACATAAATAATCCTCCCTTCAATTTAATTAGTAAGGGAGGATAGAGTTTCCTTTTAATTAGTTAAATTAATAACTTATTAGGAGTTTCTTATCGCTATAAGAATCTCTATCTCCCTTTAATTATTATTTATGCTAAATATAAATCTTTTACATTAACAGCGGCTGTAACGGCTTTACCAATACCAATTACTACACGGTCGCCTTTTTTCTCAATAACATCATATACTTTATTGTAAACGAATGATGCTAATCTTACTCCTGTGTAAGTTCTTGCACCTTTCATTACTCTTACTTTTTTACCTGGTACAATGTCTGATGGTGAATTTGAATTTACTGTAAATCCACTAGCATCCATCCAGCCATAATCACCAGTAGTGTTATAAGGATGTTTTGAACCATTATTTCTAGTAATAGTAGTTGTTTTAGCTTTTGCATATCCATTTGGATTTTCATCACTAGAAGAATTATATAATGGTGCTCCTTGTTTTAATGTAACTATTGTATTTACTGGAATTAAAGTTTCACTTGGTTGTGGTGTAGGAGTAGGTGTAGGTTGTGGAGCAGGACTTGGTGTATTTCCTCCTGGAATAGTTAATACTTGACCAACATAAATAGTATATTTTGGTCCCGGAATATTATTTAGACTAGCAATCTCTTTCCAATCAACACCAAACTTAGCACCAATCTTAGATAAACAATCACCTTTTACAACTGTATATCTAGTTGTTGTACTAGGAGTAGGTGTTGGTGTAGGAGTAACACTTTCATAAGTTCTTTGAATACCGACTGCTGGGTTAACTATACATCCTAAATATTTATAATTTTTAGTATTTAAACCCCAGTTACCATTACTATTAGTTCTATTATAATATGCTAATTCAAATGAATTATATCCTGACTCAGCAGTATAAGTTGTATTAGCATCTTTACAAATACCAACAAAGGCAACGTGTCCAGCAAGGTCTCCTAAACCTTCCCAAACCATTATACCACCTTCAACTGGTTGTTGTACAACTTGTAATCCATAATATTGATTATTACGTTTAATAAATAATTCTGCATTACAATTAAAATAAGGATATTTCATACCCTTGTAACCAGTTATAAGTGAATACTGTCTATTAAAGAATGCGCAAGCGGCTCCGACACAATTACATAAAACATCTAAACCACTAATAGTAGGTTTACCTTTTATACATTGACTATAACCACCTGATGCTTTAGTATTAAAGAAAGGGTCGCCTTTACTTGGTCTACTATAATCAATCTGAAACATATTCAACACTTCCTTCCTCATCAATTAAATCTTCAGCAGGAGTTTCATTAAAAGTAGTTTGTACTTCTACTTCTTCTTCAACTGAATCTAATTCAACAGCTTCAACATTTGCAACTTCTTCAGTCGCATTTTTTAATTCTTCATCCATTTTTAAAATTCACCTCTTTCAATTAAATTTTAAATGCATCATAGAAAATGCTATTTTTATTTACTTCTTCTACTCTCATATCAGTAGTTGTATCAACTTTGAATAATTTCATATTTATTCTTACATCATCGATTCCAACTAAACTGAATAATACTACTTCACCTAATGTTTCAGAAACTAATCTAACTATAACAGTTCTACTAGTTAAAGCAACTTGATGGTCGCCATGAATACAACAAATAGGATGAATATAAGTTGCTCCATGAATATGTCCTGGACGACATTTTCTATAACCATTTGGAGCACTTGGGTCACTATAATAACCTTCTGGTATATCTGAATAAACTTCTGTTTTACAACCGCATTTATCATCGTCACCATTGCAATTACAATTGTCATCACAAGTTCCATCTTCCATTTGTTTTCTAAAATTCTCGACATAAGTAGTTTTATGTTCTTCTTCGTGTTCAGTTGTTAAAGATACATCATCCATTCCTACTGAAGTAAAGACATTTTTAACCATACCACAAGTACATTTAACTTCTTTAGTTCCCATACCAGGGTCAGTTTTTCCTGTCTCTTCCCATTTAATTGCAGGTATTTCAATTAGTTCTTCTGGATATGCTATAACACATTCAATATAACTACCGTCTTTCATAGTCATAATCCTATGGCTATCTAACATATCTCTGATTCTTTCAGGAAAGTTCATATTAATGATTCTACCTGCTAGGTTATCTTCAGCAACAATAAGTTTTGGTTCAGCAATTACTAAAGATATTTCATTATACTTTTCATCTTTAACTAATTGCAAATCATTATTAGATATATCAACTAAATTATTTAAAAGAACAGTTTCATTATTATCTATAGGTTTGAAATCGATTTTCTTAGTTGAACTAAATGTTGCTTTCATTATTTACCTCCTTTATTAATATTATTGACAACTTCTTCAATCATCATTTCTAATTCAGTCTGACCAATATTAATTCCTTTTTCTTTGAATAATTGTTCAGCCTTTTGCATTGCTATTTCTAACTTTTCTTGTCCGTGAACATCTTTGTATACTTGTTCAATATATTTTACCGTAGTTTCTACTAATTTCTTTTTAACATCAGTGTCTGCGGCTTTTGTAATAGCATTTTTAATCATTATTCCAACAGCTGAGATTATTGCTACACCTGCAGAAATAATAACAGGTACTAATTGATTAAGAATTTCTTCTAATATCATAATTATCCTCCCTTCATTATTATTATATATTTTAAACTATTCGTGAGGTAACAAAATACTTCTACAATGAGGATGTAGTGGAGGTTTATTTACTGATGTATGTAACTCACTAATAGCAAATACCTTGCCATCATTTTCATGGCACATCCAACTAGTTCTATCATCTTGTATAGCACTAAATTCAACATTCTTAATACCTAATTGAATATAAATGCTAACTAATGCTTCATTAAGAAAACTATTTAATTCCGTGGTCATTACTCTACCATGAGCATAACACATACCTCTTACTTCTTTTTCAATAGCATCAGCTAAATCAGAAATAGATTTCTTTTGAGCCGCATTTAAAACAACTAATTTTAAAAGTTTATCATAATAGCTTACTCTGTGTTTTGAAAGTCTTTGTGTTAATGTTAAACCATCATATTCTTTTTTAGCATTTAATGTTTTATTGACTCCTTCTTTATTATTATCAACCTCTAAATTAGTTGCCTTTGCTAAGTCGCTATTTAACGCTTGAGCGGCTTGTAATAATCTACCTTTAATATTATTAGCATTCTCTATATTCTTTACAGCGGTTTCCAAGATAGTCGCTATTTTAGAGAGCAAACCTTTAGCACCATATAAGTCAACATTAGTAATATCTTTACCTTTTGTTAATCTATATATCTTACCAATTATAATATCAGTTTGCTCTTCTGCGACTTTCATAAAATCTTCATCATATTTAGATTCGTGCTTTAACTGTTTATTGTAAATATTAAGAATTTGTTGTTGTAACTTTTCGTAGTTCATCTAAATCATCTCCATTATTTTTATTATTACCTGTATCACCAGTATACATATTTGCTGAGACATCTTTTGGATTAGTATTATTATTGTTATAGTTATATTCAGGTTTATAATAAGGATGGATTTTGATTAATGTTTCATCGTCTATTAGACCTCTACTATTATTGATATTATCAATCTTTTCTTGGTCACTTTCAATGATAGTTGTATTAAAGATTATAGTGATATCTTCGTATTTCTTATTTTTATAGAAATCTTGATATGCTCTAACCATCTCTTTGATACAATCTTCAAGTTTTGGTTCAAGAAAGTTAGCGGCGATTGCTAATTGTTTATAAATATATTTTAATGATATACCACTAGCGTTACCAAAGTTATCTACATCAGGCATACCAATAAGTTTAAAGAATCTTTTTGTAATATCTGTAATGAATTCTTTATAGGATTCAGCTTCAGTAGGGATGATAACTGCTTTCATATCACCATCACCCTCTACTTTTGCCATTCTATGTTCTTTAATATCATTCTTCGCTTCTTCAAGGTCTGTTCCTGAATAGTTTTTAAGTACTAAAATACTATCAGGTAATTCATTGTATAGTTTACTAGCAGTAGTTTGAATGTCTAATATTTCTTTCATAAACGGATATATTTTATCAAAGAAATCACAATTATCTGCAGAAATAACTGGTATTTCATCCCATTCAAACTTTGCGGTTTTTTCATCTGTTATAATATATGGATATTGTTTAACTAAAGTAGTACCTGTACTAGCTGATTTAACTTTACTACCTTCTTTATTTAATTCTCCTAATTTATAAACATATAAACCTTCTTTTGCATAAACATACATATATTCAACATTAGTCCATGCACTATTAACTAATTCTTTTCTAATAACTTTATTAAAATAAGCATAAGGTGTGATTTCATTAGTATCAACATTTGCTAAGTAAACAGTTCTTGTATATCTCGGGTCTAATTTTTGGAATTTCATTTTTCCTTTTTCAAACCCATAAGTCATATAGTAAGTACCTAATGATAAATAATCTACAAAAGCATCCATTATAGATTGTTTGTTAAGGTTTACAAAATCATCATATTCCTGATTATCTTGTGCCGCTGTAACAGTAACATCTTCATCTAAAAAGAATGCTAAATAAGCATTAAATATGAAGTCAGAATACAATTTAACTTTATCAGAATGGTATTTATTATAACGTTCTTCGAACTCTTTATTACTATTCCAATCTATAATGTCTACTAACTTATCATATTTTATCTTTTTATAAATTATCATTTCGTTATCTCACTCCTTTCATTAATACTATTACTATTTATCTATATAAAGATTTCTAACTAAATCTTCATTAGATTTTCCATTAGCAATCTTATACATAGTTTGTTTTGGTCTTTCAACATTTGGGAATAAACAATCATAATAAACATAGTTAGTACTTGAAACTATTACTGATGGTGCATCAGTCCATTTGATAACATAATTACCAAACCAATCTAAGTATCTTGCACCAACTCTAATATAGACAACATCTGAATTTTTTAATGGAACTATTTCACCAGCTAATAAATATTGTTTAT
Organism: uncultured Bacilli bacterium; assembly: GCA_947629035.1. Classification (GTDB taxonomy): domain Bacteria; phylum Bacillota_I; class Bacilli_A; order RF39; family UBA660; genus CANRCE01. The sequence continues at coordinate 11,622 of CANRCE010000014.1, forward strand.
CTACTACATATACTGATTTATAATCTTCTCCTTGTTTTCTATATTCAACAACATAATCTGAAACATCAACATCACCTTTATTAGGTGTATCCCAAGTTAACTTAATATTAGAATTTTCTGTTGGTTTATTATTTGCTGTATTTAATATTTCTTCTTTTAAGTTTCTTACTGGATATACATTGAAATCATTAGTAATAGGTTCACCATAATCTATAACTGAATGCATTTTTGTTTCATCTAATGGATTGACTCCGACAAAATCATTATATACTAAATACTTTGTTGATGGTTGTAAATTCTCCCAAGTTGCAGTTTCAAATGGGTCGATATCTAGACTATATTGTCCTGGATTTTCATCACCTTTATATTCTCTGTAAATCAAATTCTCAGGGTCTAATTCAGCAAGACAACATTTGAATTCTCTTGTGAATGGAACATCTGTATAATCACTTTGACCCATTGAAGTAAGTAATAGACGATAACTATACATATTAGTATGGGCTACAAATGGTCTATGGTTTGGATGTCTGGTTAAGTCATTTATAGCATTAACGTATCGTTCAGTTGTACCTGTTCTTTTATTAGTTATGGATATTTCACAATAAATAGGAGCTATATTCATATTATCCATTTTACCTTGAATTATTTCATTTGTAAAAGTATACAGAGTGTTATTTTTTAATTTATCTGTTAAATCAAAAAAAAGAATATTAAATGGAGTAGTTAATGCTGTTCTAGTGTCACAAGTAACTTTTATTGATTTATTTGTTGAGTTCTTTGTTACTTTCAATGTTGATACTGTTTTTTCAGTAGCTTCATTATACATATCAACTACGATATTTTTAGTAGGATAGGGTATTTTATGCTTAACTAATGCGACTTCTTGTGCAACTAGTTTATTATTATTTTTATTTAGAGTAACTAAATTCCAATTTATACTATGATAAGTTGCTGTATCTTTAAACGTATATGATATTTTATCTAGGTCAACAGCATCTAATTCAATAGTATTACTTTCAATTAAATAATTAATAATAACTTCATTGAAACTATTATATAAAACACATTCTAATTCAAAGTATACTTCCTCGCCATCTTTTCTTCCATTAAATGTATAATTATATCCTGGTTGTTTATTTTTATGGTCTGTTGGAGTTATTGGATTATTAGTAGTAACCATTCTAATATTGTATTGAACATGGTCAACATTAGTAGTTATTTTAGTCCAAGTCATAGTTAAAGTACATTTACCATCTAATTGTACTTTACCAGCTGATATAGTAGGTTTAGCAACAGTTTCATAACTATCTGTTGTTGTGTAAGGTATTTGAATTGTTTTTATATCTCTGTCACTAGTACCTTCTATCATTGCAAATACTGTTCCTAAAATATTACTTGCTTGTGCTTCTATATACCATATTGTACCTGGTTCTGTATAAGGTAATGTATAATCTTTTCCATTTTGTACTGTAAACGATTGATATATTCCTCCACCTTTTACTCTAAATACATTTACTTTAATTTCTGATAACGGTATTCCTGTATTTTCAACAACATTAACAACTATTTTACCACTACTATCAGTATGAGCAGTAAATGATTCTATTACTGGTTCAAAACCTGTAAATTCAATTGTTTTAGTAGGACTGTATATCATTGGTTCTCTATAGAAATTAGTACTTCCAGGTAAGTCCCATTTAATTCTTACGTAATTAGTACCTAAATCGCTACCTAATAAAGTTATCTTTCCAAATATATCATTAATAGTTCCAAACTTAGTTACTTTCTTTGTAACTTGGTGAGTTATAGAACTAAAATCAGATGATTTTGATATTTGTAAAGTAGCATTTAATGTTGTACCAACAGCAAAAGTATTATCAGGCATATTAAAAGTACAATTACCTGCTGTAAATTCTCCCTTGGTTGATATCGCTAATGTACCTAAAGAACAATTTATTAAGTTAGCGGTAACTGAAATAGAATCTGTTATTTCTAATGGGTCAATAATACTTTCCGAATAATGATTAGTTGCATAATATATCCATAAGTGAGCAAGACCATTCAATGCACTATTATTATATATCCAATTCGTCCTAATATCTGTTCCTGTATCAGCATTATATGTATTTCCAGAAACAGAAGAAACTAATATTTTATCATTATTCATTGATAAATATTTATTACCAATGTTTTCATTATTAGGATTTGATAAAGTTGCTACTGCATTTAATATATGATAATGTACTCCTCCACCATGATTTACCCAATTATAATTAAATTTAGTTTTAGTTAATGTTGGAAAATAAGGAACATAAACATCAGTCAATCCTCCATAAGTATTTTTTCTAACACCTAAATATTTAGTTATTGCTTCATTCTTTAAATGATAAGTTGTTCCTCTATTTAAAGTATAATCATAACCTGTTCCTGCACTAACTGTTTCTGTATTTGGGTCGCCATTCATATCAGCATGTTTGTATGCACCAATGTCCATATTTACTGTACCTAATCTAACTGTATTACTCATTCCCCAAGTTTCATAAATAGTACCGTCAGCACTTCCTGCATCATTAAATTTGACTAAACTATTGGCATAAAATGCTGTACCTTCTGTTCTAATATAATTATCTGGAGGTGCATTATTTATTGTTATTTGACTTGCTGTTACTTTTGTTACTGCTGGTTTTCCCGATATAGTAGGTGCAGTCATTAAATTACTTGGAGGTGTTATTGAATTTGCTGAATAATACTCATTACCTACTCCATTAAACGAACCAACTTCATTATTAGCTCTTAATGGAGTTCCTAATAATCCTTTACTATTAACATCATTACCAGTAATAGTTAACGTTCCACTAGCGTAGCCTGAAACATTTTGTGTACCATAAACAATAACCCAAGTATCATCTCCTCCAGCAGTTGGATTGATTTCAACTTGTCTATATAAGCCTTCATAACCATTATAAGTAGCATTCGAATCAGCCCAAGCCTTTAAATAAAGAATACTATCACTGAAAGTAACACTTTGGCTCGCTATTGAATTAGGTACAAATGGAGTCGGTACAACTATTTCTTCATCTCTTTCAGTCCATACAGTACCTGACATTGAATTACCAGTATTACCGACAGTTATTGATATTTTACCTGTACCTCCTGTTGAAGAGAAAGTTACAGGGAAACCACAGTCCCATTCATAACCACTACCTTTATCCCAACCACAACCACTACCACTATTACCTGAACCAATTTTACTTGTTAAAGTTCCAGAACCTCCTGGAAATGAAATACTATGGTTAATATTTTTAGTTGCATCCCATGATTTACCCCAGCTATAATAACCATTAATACCTGTTACAGTAAATGTACCGGGACCTGTTTCATAAGATACAGTTAAATGAGCATTATTTTTTGATGAGTTATAAAGAACAACACTCGCCATATTACTTCACCTCCCCTTTGTTCCAGTATTTTTCAGACGAATTTCCATTAAATTGAACTCTATTATTAATTCTTAATTGATTATTTATTGTACCACTACTCAAATATATATGATACCAGTTATAAATATATTGAGGTGTCAACATACCAAACCAATTACTGAAATATTCTCTATTAGCGTTGTCTTTACAAACAACCCTAACTTTTATATATAATAAATCTCTAGGTTTAGCGGCTCTTAACAATTTAGTTAAATCTGTTAAAGATATAGTACCTGTAAGTGCTGTAACTCTATGAGATTTAGTGTCATTTTGTAAACCATTTAATGCGGTTTGTATTTCAAAACCAACAAAAGTAAGTCCTGTAGCATGGTCACTATTTTCATGGCTAGTTATTGAATAACTAACTATTGTTCTTGGAGTCCAATGTCCATTATACAATGGAGATGCTGTATAAGTAAATACTTCATCAGAAATCCAAGGAGCCTGTGTACTAAATGAACCTGTTTTAGTAGGCATCGATACACTACCACCTGTTTTACTATTAGTACCACTTACATCTAAACTCCAATAATATGTTGTACCAGGAGTTCCTCCATTCCAATCAAATGGAAAGTCATTAGTACTACTTCCTGACTTAGACCATACTAAATTAGTTCTTCCTGGGTCAGAATATATTCTAAAATCATAACTCCAAGAGGATAAATCAGTTAAAGTAGCTCCGTTTAATGTAACATGTGTATTATTAACATTAAGTGAACCAACATTTATACTTAAATCAGGATTAACAGGTGTATAATCAGATGGATATGATTCAGAAGAATAAATCATACCGTGGTCGTCGCCATCTTCATAACAAGTTACTCTTAATTTACCGCCTTCAGATGCTAATGGTAATTCTAAACTACCTGTCCAGTTTCCATAGTTATTAAATACATCACCTGCATTACAATAACCACCGCTATCACCAGTAGCATTTACTGTAACAGAAACACTATCATATCTTGAAGAAGTTCCTTTATAAGACGCTACAACTATTCTATATTTACTTGGTTTATTGAAAAAGAATACCCTAAAACCAGAACCACCATTACATTTCCATCTGTGATGTAATGATATTTTAGTTATCTTTAATCTATAAGGATTACTTAAATATTCACCTTCAACAGTAGCACCCCAATAAGCATAAAAGTAAGGTTCATTAATAACACCACCATCAGATGATACTCTACCTTGATAACTTACTTTACAAAATGGTATGTTAAATGTAGCCATCTAATTCCTCCTTTCACTAAAAATAAAGAAAACCTATTATTGATTTTCCGTAATAGGTATTCTTACTTTATTGATACCAGTTTCAGGAGTAACAGCGGCATCTTGTACATACATATAAATTTTTTGACTTGGTGCTTTAACAGTTTTCTCCATTAAGTATTTAACATTATTCATTAATCCTTGTAATAATTGAGTTAAGTTACCTGTAGTAACTAAAGTAGTACTCTCACTTGGGGTTGCTAATGTACGATTACCTATATTAGCATCAGTTACTGTATTATTACCAAGACTAACAGGAGCACCAGGTTTTACAGCATATTTACCTTGTGGATTGATATAGATTGTTGAATTATCAACACCAGGAATATCAATATCACGAGTACTAGCATAAGTCCAAGTAAGTGGACTATTTTTAGATACTATATATGATGTTTGATTTCCTCCATGGTCTTCATCGTTTTCAACTATAGCCCAGTCATTCAAGTTAATTACGTGTCCTGCTGGTGTACCAGTAATATGTCCTGCTTTTAAATTAGCAACCGTAGTTGCTGTACCGACATAGATACCTGAATTATCAGCAACATAAGAATGAACATATCCGACTGTTGCTATTTCATCATCGCCAGTATAATCTCTATCACCTTTGTTATAGGTGTAATACATTCTTAATTGTCCGTCTCCTGGACTACCACCTGACCAAGCGGTTAAGATTCTTGCACCAACATTAGTTCCACCAGTTGTTTGGAAATTAGCTCCACCTTTTTTACCACTAAATCTTTCATAAACAACTTTTGGTGTATCGCTTGCTAATCCTTCAAATCTTAATATTCCTTGATTGTGGTCCCAGTAATAATGTCCTCCACCATCTTCTTGGTTTAGATACATTTCCCAATCGCCATTAGTATATTTTTTCTTTCTTTCAACTGCATTATTAATAGTTGTTATAGTATAATTACCACTAGCAATTTTACTTACATAGCCTGTATGACCATCATCAGTAATTACTAAATCACCAATATTAGGAGTTGCTTGTTCTCCTGTTGAAGTAGTATTTAAGTTTGCCATTACAGCACTTGTCTTTTCAACAGTTTCACCAGCTAAGTCTTTCATTTCATCTATTAACCAAATATTTTTACTGCTTCTAATATCATTTTGAACTTTTTCATCTAAATTTGATAATGCTTCTTGCATTTCATATTTAGTTGGGAATAAGTTAGAATAATCTAGATTAATAACAACATTTTCAGCATCATTTAATTGTAAGTCAATATCAATATATTTTTCAGTTAATGTTCCGCCTGAAGAAATATATGATGGAGTTCCTGTATATCCATAACTAAAAAGTACTTCTTCTCCATTTTTAGTTACATTTCTTGCAAATAAACCTACCTCACGCCAATAGAAATTTGTTGTTATATCTTTTGGAAATAAATTCGAACCTAATGCTATAGTATTAATATCAACAATCTTTTGTCTAGCAATAGGCATCGTTTGCATTGTATGTACTAAATCTGTTAATGCTCTATAATCTTCAGGTTCAGCACCATCACCCATTTTAATTTTAGTGAACTCTATTTGGTCCCCTAACGCTGTTTGGGAAGCAAGTAATGCACCAGCGCTTGTCATATTCAATTGCTTAAACATCTTTCTTTCCTCCTTTAATCATTTGAATCTTTGCTACTTTTAATCTTAGTACCTTCAGATTCATAAACACCTTCACCAACAAATGCTTGATTTACCATTGATTCATCATAAATACCACTACTTAATAAATGTAAGCCTGCGCTATCTAATACACCTTCGCCTAAATAATAATCATATATTCCAATAGGTGGAGGTAATATTTCTATTTGTAAGTTAGCTGGTATTTTCTTTCTCATTGTTTTATAGAAGGTTTCTAAATCGATATCTGTTTTTGGTTGAAAGGTAATTATATAATCACCATTCAAATGCACAACTACATGAGGTTTTGGGTCGTCCCATATAATTGTTAAATAATTCTTCAACCACCTGAATGTATAAGGTATCTTAGCTTGTAACAATAATAGAATAGCTTGTCTTCTATCTTCGATTGTTCCTGTGTGTGGAAGGTCGAATGCATCCTCCCATCGAGTTAATCCTTCTTCATCAGCTAATTCAACCCAAAACTGATTGAAATTGTATTCCATTTGTCCTTCAGCCTCATCTACTAATTCATAGAATTTCCATATTTCTATATACTCTTCTAAATCTCTTAACCATCCAGGAGCGTGTCTACTAATCCTATTTAGCATCGATATCCTCCCTTCATTATTATTATATGTTTAAATTTAACCAAAATAAAAAGAACTAGTAAGTTCTTAATATTGTTTCTTTACTTTTTAACTTTTTGATTATCTTATAATTCTGTAATGCCATCATATTATAAATGTCATCTAATTTATGAATCATACCATCGTAATACAGATTACCAAATCTAATAATTCTTTCATCTGTAATATTTGGCATTTTATAATATTGACAGTTTTTAGGTTTGAATTGTCTTCCTCCAAATGATTGATTCACTCTCATTTCAGAAGGTAATGTTTCAAATGTTTTTGTTGAACGTCTAATATTATAATAAAATGAAACCGTCTTTGTTTGTTGTCCCCATATCCAATACTTCCTATTATTTATGATTACACAATAACTATCTCTTTTATCTTTTATTAGACACATTAGAAACAACCAAGCGGATTGATTTGGAGTTAGTCCTAATTCATGCCAATTATGTTTATCATAATAATTATCTATATATCTTAATTCTGTTTGATAAGATATTCTCCAACTAGGTCCTTTAAATTTCCAAACCGTCGCGTCTATTTGTTTAAATAGTAGGAATAGAATAACGAATACTATTATAGTGAATAAATAATTAACTTCATTATATAATAATTTGCTAAGTACTAATCCAACATCCCAACTAATAACAATACAACCTAACTTCATCCACCAAGGTGCGTTTTTCCACCCGATTACCATATTCCTTTATCCTCCTTCAATATTTAATACAGTGTTTACATTAATATTATATATAGAATTTTAAAAATTATTATAAAAGTTTATGAGCGCCTATTGCTTAGACGCTCTTGGCTTTTATTAATCTTTTGGATAAATTATATTAACAACCTTTGTTTCTCTTAAGCATAACTAAGCTTTTGTGGTGGTTGTTGCAGTAATCTTAGATAATTTAGCTAATTTATCGTCATCTATAATGTAATTCTCTTCTTTACCATTAATTTTAACAGTTCCAACATCAATTACACCTTCAACATCTAATAGGTAGTTTGTTATTTGACTGATTCTGATAATTATATTTTCTAATTGTTCCCAATTCTTATTCATAGTTTTAAAATATTCATTAATAGCAAACTCTAACCTACTTTGTAAATCACTAGGTGGATTGTGTGTTGTTAATTGTGCTTCTATTGTTATAGGGTCGTGTTTAGCACCTACTACTGTTACTATATGACCAATAGGAGCAATACCAATACCATATCCATCTAATGTTGGGTCTATTGCTTGTTGTACTTGCTTAACTAATTGTTCACTAGGTTCTTCATAATCAGCATTAGTAATAATACATTTAACTGTTCCTGGACCATTCCATACTGGAATAACTTTACAGTTACCAACACCATCCATTTGTTTTATTTCTGTTCTATAATTAGCTTGGTTACCACCAAATGGAATATCTGTTACATTATCTATATATCTTTGTCTTAAGTGTTCATCACTTTCAACATCAGAACCTTCATGGATTGTACCAGTTATTTCAGCTCTCTTTAATCCTGTTATATAATTTAAACTTGTTAATGGACCATTTTCTACATTACCTATTTCACCTTTTTCAGTACAACGAAGTTTATAGATAAATGTTTCATCATCTGGATTTTCAACTTGTTGGATTACTTCGAATTGAATTTCATCCTTTATAAATATATAACCTTCCAAGTGTGGTAAATTAAATGTACCGTACTTTTCAGCATAAGTTGAATCCATTCTTTGAATACCATTTTGAATAACAAGTCTATCTAAATATACACCAACAGAAGTATCTATAAATATTAAATCAGTTAAATTTCTTAGCTTTAAATATAAATAAGACATTTCCATACACATTGGTGCAATTGCATTAAAGATAACTGAGCCTTCTCTTTTATCATAATTATCAGGAATCTTATCTAATGCTTGTTTTAATAATCCTTCATAATCAGGTATCTCATTTAACTTATACATTATATTCTAACTCCTTTCTGATAGCCCCTAAAGTAGTAGAGATAATAACATTAACTAAATAAGTATGGTCATCTGTTCTTTGAACTTTAACACTGTCTATATTTAATACTCTAGGTTCAAATACTAATGCATCTTTTATATCTTTTTTAATAGCACCTTCAATATATTTTAAGTTTTTAGTACCTATTAAATCTTTTAATTCACTGCCATATTGCCAAGTGTAAATATTATAGTAAAATCTATCAGTCATTAATGCTCTTTGAATAGTTTGTGCTAATTCTTCATATTCTGTTGCATATCTATCTATTCTTTGTCTTTCCCAATCAATGAACCATGTATCTTTTGCCATTATTCTCCCTCCTTTATTTTATTACCAAGAACTAAAAATCTACTTCCTTGTCTATAACGGAGAAATCTAAATTTGTCCCCAACTTTAGTATCTTCTGGAAAACTATCGGTATCAATTAGTTCTTCAGGTATTTCTATCTCATTTAATTCATTCAATATTCTAATAGAATAAGGTTTTATAGATATAACAGTACCAACTACAACGTCAGTCATTGTTATACTATTTATTCTCATAGTAACTAATTTATTAATTATACCTATAATTGAATCTTTCGCCATTTATAACACCTCCTATTGACCAAGTAAAACTAAAGTAATTTCAGTTTCTTCATCTATAAGATTCCAACTAATACTATCAATATAACCTAAACATTTATCGCCATCAATGTCTGTTCTGATAATATCATACAGATTAAATAATGCTAATTTAGGTATAGTAAAACTTAATGAGTATTTTAGTTGTTTATTTATAAATAGCGTATTGTTTGCTTTAGCAACTATTTGGTCCCAAGTAGCATCTTCATCAGCTTCTTCAGTAGTTACTAATACACCTAACTTATCCATTAGGTCTTTGTCTCCACAAACATATCTTGTATATTCACCGGTTTTCTTATTTTTACTAGTTACTTCAACAACGTTTATTACATCTTCTGCTGACTCTTCATAACTATAATCTGTAACTATTCTATCAGTTATTAAATAATCAGTCATTAGATTTTTCAGATTTCTTAATGCTATTTTACCATCTTCAACTCTATGGACGTATTTTTCACCATTCATATATAATAAATAACCTTGTTCATCAGCTAAAATATCTCCATAAGATTTATCAGTATAAAGTTTAGCAGGACAATTAGGAGTTTTCTCTAAATAACCATATTCTACTTCTAAGTCTGCACACATAACTTTTATAATGCTTCCTAAATCAATAGTAGGAAATACATTATATTTTTTACCTTGAAAATATTTTAAAATGTCATAAGCTGTTACTTCTACCTCATCTTTATTGCTTTTCTTTATTGTAAAAATTTTACCTCTAAATAATATTTTATTAATGTCATAAGTATATGGTATAATAATAGTATCTCCAATTTCAAACTTTAAGTCTTTCATTCTTTCTCTAGCAACTGTGAAAGTCACCGTTCCAATTGAATCTGATGACTTATCACAATCACAAGAAGAAAGGATAGGGTTAAGTTTTACAGTTTTGTTTCCTCTGTTCCAAAAAACACTTGCTGTCATTCTCTTAACCCCCTTCCATATACTTTATAGAAAGAAGTTTCATCCTCGCTTAATCTCATCTTTACTTCAGGTATATTTAATGGATTGCATATCCATTGAACTAGACATTTGTATCCATAAGCAGGTATTTCTTTATTATAGGCCCAAGATACTCTTAATGATTGTGGAATATTATAAGTAGTATATAAAGTTTCTAATACTTTATCTTTAGGCTTTATAAATATATTATAGTTATGAAAACAGTTAAATAAAGTTAAACTAACTTCTCTACCATCATCATCAACCATACTCATATCAGAAGGGTCTATAGGATAAAAGTCAACTAAATTTACAGACCATTCAAAATATGTCTTTAAAATGCTTGCTATTTCAGGATATGTATCAAAGAATATTCTTTGTAATCTAACAGCTGATTCATCTTCACATATATTTTCGTATACTGCCGGATTTGGAATAAATCTATGTAAAGTATATAATGAATAATAATCACTATTAGTATTGAATCTTTCATTATTCTCTCTATTATAACCTTTATTAACTAATATCATTTTAAAGCACCTCCAAATGGTTTATAACTACTAATATAGCCTACTTTAATAACTTGTCCGCTATGAGCAGTTCCTGAACTTTCAGTACAGAATGTTCCTGAATCTGGATAGAAATATGTTACCCACCAACCATCAGGTCCATGGCTTGCATTATAAGTTTTATCATATTCATGTATTGTTCCAGTACCCCAGAATTCCACACCTTGAATCTTTTTATAAAATGGTTTGTTACTATTACTTGAAGTATTATTAGTATTAGTCTTTGAACTACTACTTGAAGATGATTTAGTACTTGCCTTATTAGATGTTGATTTAGTTCCACTACTTGAACTTGTTGAATAAACTTTACCAGTACTATTTGGTATTGTTAATACTTGTCCTGGATAAATTAAACTAGGATTTTTAATTTTATCTTTATTAGCATTATAAATATCTGTCCATTTACTACTATTTCCATAATACATTTTAGCAATACCTGATAATGTATCTCCTCTTTTTACTGTATAAGTAACTGAAGAATTTGATGTTGAACTAGAAGCATTATTTGCATTACTTGTATTTGTATTCGCTTTTGGATTTGTTGGTGGAGTGTATCTTAATACATTATATTCTATATCAATTTTACTATAACTATAATCTATGTTAGTTACTAATTCTATTCCTCTTTCTTGGATTATTCTTAAAACGTATCCATATTCATCTGTACCACCTTCATAAGTTGTTGTTACTTCTACTATATAACCTTCAAAATCTATTTGTCCATCGCTTGATGTTACTCTTACTATTTGTCTATTATCTTTCCACTCATTAAATTTATTTAAGTATACATCAGGCTTCCATGGATTATCAGTAACAGAAGCAGAAGAGACAGTTTGTTCTAATACTGATTCTAATTCTAATTCCATTAATTTTTCTTCCTGTAATTTTAAGATTTCTTGTTTGTCTAAATTAGCATAAGTGTCATACTCTAATTCTTTTGTTATCTCTAATTCTTCAGGATTGACTGGAATAGTAATAAGTAACTCACCAACTTTTAAGAAAAATTGTAAACTAAAATCTCTCATTTAACTACCCCTCCTCTGTTATATATAATTCTTCTAAATCTTTATCCATCATACGTTTTAAGTACTTAGTAATATCATCAAGGTCAGCTGTCTCTTTAATATCACCAAACTTAATATTAACGTTAGGTGTGATATGTTTATAATTTAATCTGTATTGAATTTCAGCAAATGCTTTTAATTCGTCTACAGTATCGTCATCTAATTTAGTTGATAGTGAACCAGTACCTGTACTTGCATCATAATCATTTAAGTCAGTACCGAACATATCAGTACTATCTCCTAAATCACTTATATCACCAAATAAACTACCATCTAATATACTGTCTAATCCTTTACCAATACCAGCACCAATGTTATAACCAGCAACACCGGCATCAACATAATCCATTCTAGATAGTCCTAATGATTCACTTTTTATGTCTTCCCATTCATCTGCGTCGTATGAACCATTACCCCATTTATTTGCGGCTTTATCAGCTAAATTATCAACACCATCCATCCATCCTTGAACAGCACCTGCTAAATTAGAGCCAAACAACTTATCAATAGCACTTGCTATTGCTTTTAATATACCTAAAACGGTATTTGCTAAATCTCGGAATAAATAAATAATAGATGCGATTGGGTCATTAAATATGTTACCAAAGAAATTTGCAAACATCATCCATGCTCTTCCTAAGGTATTAACGACACCTAAAACTAAATCTAATAAAGCTAAGAATAAGTTCCATATTAATGCTATTGTAACCCCA